>JBGTFX010000329.1:0-11204 GCA_041747055.1 Balneolaceae bacterium | reverse complement strand
ATGGCCAGAATTTTAGGTGGATTTGCAGTGGGTGCCGCAAGTGTTCTTGCACCAGCTTACATTAGTGAAATTGCTCCGCCAAAAATCAGGGGCGCTCTTACCACGTTGATGCAGCTGATGATTGTTGTGGGTCTGTTCGTTGCCTTTTTAAGTAATTATTCGATTGCCGGTGGAGCCGGTGGTGCAACAGGAGAGTTCTGGGGCGGATTTCAGGCATGGCAGTGGATGTTTTGGGTTGAAATGATTCCTGCAGCCATTTTCTTTTTCGGACTCCTCTTTATTCCCGAATCACCACGATACCTTGTCGCGGCCGGAAGAATTGATGAAGCGCGTACTGTTCTAACTAGCCTGAGTGATGAAGCTGATGCGAATGCAAAAATTAAAGACATTCAATCAACGCTTGAAAAAGATCACAGGCCACGCCTTTCTGATATTATTTCGAAACACACGGGCAAAATTCAGCCCATTATTTGGGTCGGACTTGGACTTACCACACTCCAGCAGTTTACCGGAATCAACGTGGTATTCTACTACGGAGCTACACTTTGGCAAGCCGCCGGTTTCACGGAAGAAAATGCGCTTTTGCAGAATGTAATTAGTGGGTCGGTGAATGTCTTGTTTACATTTGTAGCCATTGCACTGGTTGATAAAGTTGGGCGAAAGCCACTACTGCAAATTGGAGCACTGGGCCAGGCAGTAATGCTGGGTATTCTTGCGCTAATATTTGTGACGGCTGATGTTTCCCCAACCGGCGATCTTATATTGGATGATCAAATGGGACTTTATGCGCTGCTATCTGCCAATGCATACATTGCGTTCTTCGCCTTTACATGGGGACCTATTATGTGGGTGATGTTGGGTGAGATGTTCCCAAATCAGTTCCGTGGAGCGGCGCTTGCGGTCTGTGGACTTGTTCACTGGACTTCAAACTTCACCATTACCATGACCTTCCCCATCCTGCTTGGAAGCATTGGATTAGGATTGTCGTACGGTATCTATGCAGCCTTCGGTTTGATCGCGTACTTCTTTGTGAAAAAATTCATCAAAGAAACCAAAGGACGAACCCTGGAGGATATGTCCCGCGACATCCAAAGCTAAGATCAACATTCTATTTGAAAAGGAAAAAGGCAGTTGTGATAGTCAAATATCACGCTGCCTTTTTTGGTTAAAAAACCCAAGACCTTCAAGCGTGCCCCTGCCGTTCGGGACTCCTTGAATCGTCTGGCTAAAATTGCTTTAAACCATGTTCAGAAAACCTCACACCTTTGTGTCCTCCGCGGCCTCTGTGGTTAATCCTCGATGCATTCCATCAAAAGCCCACAATACATCCATCGAAAAACCTTCCTTGATCATTTTAAATTTTGTTTGAGAGACTCTGTTAATTATCTCTAATGTAACGTTTCGGTACAAATTCACTCTTTTAAACAAGCAGGAGTTATAAAATATTATCATCTATTATGAAAGAGAAGGAAGTATTAAGCTACGAAGAAGCTCTAAAATTACTAACCAGAGCAGAGGTACGGGTGCTCGATCAGGTTGAAAAAGGATACTCCAATAAAATTATAGCAGAAAAGCTGGGGATATCCATTCGAACGGTTCACACGCACAGAAACAATATGTTCAGAAAGATTGGAATTAGTGGTTCGGCCGGACTTATAAAGTGGCTTTACATAGTAAGGAGAAATGGTAATTAGTAATATTCAGATATTTTAATCTACGCACCATTGCGTAAAATAATACGTAGTGGTGCGTATTGAAATTAAGTAAAGTCAATGTTTAAAATATGAGAGAAGCCTGTAAATAAAGTTTTTTATTTATAGGAAAAAATTCACAAAAATGATTAAAAATGAAAACAATAATAAACAGAAAGTTTAGCTTCCTTTTAGCGATATTTTTATTTGTTGGAACAATCGCATATGCTTCATCATATTTTTCATGTAGCAATGGTGATTGTACTACTTCGGTACATCAACATGAAGATAACTGGACAATGCTCATTTCGTGTGAAGATGGATCATCTTGGTCTGGTGGCGGTTCAGGTTCTTGGGAAGGTAGTGCATGCAACTAATAATTAAATATATATCTATTAGGGCTATCCATAGTAGCATATTATTAAACATTGGGATTTGGATAGCCCTATTATTTTTATTCGAAATCAATTATTTGAAGGCTCAAAGTCTTCCGAATTATACAATTGACGAATTAACAGTGGATGTACCTTTATCTGAAATAGAAATTACAGATAAGAAGGTCGAAATTGTTAAAGGCGGTAAATCCTTGGGAGGGATGGTTGATGTAAAGGGTGAAAGTAGACTGATGGGGCCACCGGTATCATCAACATTTTTTAAAGGACAGATTATAGTTTCTGATCCGGCAAATAATATGTTAATTGCTGCGGAAGAAGATGGATTATCAAAATGGTTAACAGGGAGAACCGGTAGTGGCCCAGGTGAGTTTTTAGAAATCAGTCAGCTGTCTTCAAACCAAAATCTTTTAATAGCAAAAGACCGGGGAAATTCCGCCATACATTTTTTTGATATAAATCTAATTCCGGCAGGAAGTGTGCCATTAACTCGTTTTGGTGATGTTACGGTGACAGACCAATATATTTTTGTACCGGCCTCTTCTAGAGATGATAACCTGCTTGCTATTTATAACGCTCAAGAACCCTACAGCAGAGTTGGTTCATTTTTTTCTTCAATTATTCAAAGGGGTTATCAACCTCAGGGATATAATTATTTAAAATTAGCATCCAATTCATCTGGTGAAATAGTGATAACATCACCGGCACTTCCATATCTGTTTATTTTCGATAATGAATTAACCCATCTTCATACCGTTAAACTATACGGTAACATAGTCAGCGACATAATTGATGAAAATCCTCCTGCTGATGCAATAAGAACGACTGATAACCCAATGATAAGAAACCTGATAGGTGCCGTGGAGTTGACGGACAACGGTTCTATACTAATGGGTATAGGCAGAACACTCTATGTACTGAATAAAGAAAATGACGGGTATGTCTTGCATAAGGCAGTGCAGTATTACCCTGGAGGTTCGCATGATATAGGGGAGAATCCACTTGGACTTTTTGACATTAATGAAATATCAGAGACGAATCAGATTTGCCTGAGCTCTATTTACTACAAGTATTTATATTGCTTTGATAAGGATTAATCCACTCATCGATCTTCTACCAGTAATATATATGAGCGTATAATTGCACATCCCATTTCATTGTACTATACTGATCGTATCTAAAATTCTATCTATCATCTATCAAAAAAGAGAAATGAAAAAAACGATACTCAACAGCAATTTTCTGTTATTTACCCTGCTATTGGTCGCATGTTCGTCAAATTCCGATGAGGGCGAGATTGGGGCTGAACTACAAGAGTTTACTTTAGATAAACAGGAAGAGATCATCCTGGAATCAGAAGATATCCGGTTTGGCAGATTTCGACAGGAATTTGTTACGTCAAAGAATGGGGAATTATGGGCATTTCATGATTTTTCGAACCAGCAAATTGTAGTATTTAGAAGTGATGGGAGTTTTGTGAATGCAATCGGGTCGGAGGGCAGCGGGCCAAAAGAGTTTCGAAATGTATACGGCTATAATTTTTCAGATGAGAATACAATATGGGCTTTTGATGAGATATTAAACACATTTAAACATTTTGACTTGGATGGCAACTTAATTTCCGCTATCGAAGGTATTTATGAGGATGGATTTACCCAATCCCGGCCTCAGCTTTTTGTGGATAATGAAACGTTGTATATACCCATTAAAGAGTCAAAACATCACACTTATGATTCAAGCCAAATTTGGCGTTCAGCAATGATGGCCGCTTACAGCACTGAAGGCGATTTCATTCAAACTATCGGGACGTATGGAGATCAGGTAAAAAATCCGAATACATACTCCGTCAGTGGACTTTTTGATATCGATTTTGAAGATAAAACATTGTTGGTGGGGTATAGCACAACCCATCAACTTTCGAAAATAAACTTTAATACTGGCAATCAGGAATTTTTTGGAAAAATCCCCAAAAACTTTCTTGTCCCAACAGAAAACATGAATGTGGACGATTCATTGAATGAGATTCTCAAAAAAGGTTTGACCCGAAGTTTCCCATTCAATGCATTTATTACAGTATTATGTGTATTATTTCCAGAATCTAAGCCAGGAGTGGACCGAAACTCGTGATCCAAATACAAAAGATCATTTTCTGGTTTTTTATGACCGAAAGAGCCAAAACTATTTTGGAGAGCTGAAAGTTCCATTTGCCGTTGGTGCTATAACGCGTAACAACACCTTGTACTTAATTGAAGATATAGATCCGGATAACTTTATGATCGGTAAATATCATCTTGATAGTGTACCTTTATGAAGTATAAATATTCATTCTTGATTCTTGTTTGTATTATTTTTTCTTGCACAGAAAATAATGATGGATTTTACTTTGATGAGAATTCAAAAGAAAAAGTTTCTTCTTGGAATGAATATCTGCAATCCATTGGTCACGCTGAGATAACGACCCCCACTGTTTTGCTGGTTGTTAGAACGGTTGATTGTAAAAAGTATTTTAATGAAATACAGTGGTGGATAAATGAATTGGAATCTGAATCAATTGGATTGTCAGTTATTATTGCAGAAAAATATGAAAGTTATTTTGATATAACCGTCAATAATTTTGACTTAAAATCTATAGCTTATCAAGATAGTTCATTCGCTGTACTAAATGCGGGGCTGGTACAATCATTGCCTTTGAAAATATATATCAATCCAGTAAATGATGATTTGATCGGAGCTAGAATGGGTAAACAACATATACTTGATCGATTTCTTGAAAAAAGTGATTTAGGTCTTTAACCGTTTTAATGACTCAATCTTCAAAAATCCCTCGTTTCTATGTTCCTTGCACCCTTTGTGGTTTGCTCAGTTTAACCACAGCGACACAACGATTTCACAGCGGCAACAGAGGGGAAAAAGACCTTCAAGCGTGCCCCGGCAGTTCGGGGCTCCTTGATGCGTCTGGCTAAAATTGCTTTAAACCAAGTTCAGAAAACCTCCTATATTTGTGTCCTTTGTGATCCCAGTGGTTAATCCTCGATGCACTTCATCAAATACCCAAAATTTATTCACCAAAAAAATCCAACTCTTTAAAACTTTATCTCAATATCCATCGTCTAGTTCTTAGTGATTAAATTTTTTATAAAATATTGCACATTCAATTACCTTAAACTATACTGATCGTACTAATAAAAAACTTAAAAAAAGCTATTTAGAAGAGGAATCCCAAATGCAACAAGAGCTCAATAAGAAAAAGATTTGTTACTAAACCGACCCATAACAGCTATTATCCTCATCCTTGCGGCTTTTATTTTTGGAAGTCTTGCACTGAAAGAGCTTTCCGTGGATCTTCTTCCCGAAGTAGATTCCCCGAACCTTGTTGTGCAGACCGAGTGGCTGGGAGCGTCTCCGCAGGAAATTGAAAACAGAATTAATGAGCGGCTTGAGTCGGTATTAAGCACCATTCCCGGAATTGAACAGGTACATGGCTTTTCGCAGCAGGGTCAGAGCACCATCTACCTCAACTTTGCGTGGGGACACAACATGGATCTCGCTTTTTTGAATGTGCGCGAAAAGCTGGACCAGGTGCAATACATCATGCCCGAGCAGGCGTCGCGGCCGCAGCTCATTTTCAATACCACGGCCGATGAACCCATTGCCGTACTGGCCATCACCTCAAAAGATCGTCCCAATAATGAATTTGATACGCGTCTTTCGCTAAAACGGTGGGCTGAGCAGGTGTTATCACGCCGGCTGGAGCAGGCCGAGGGAATTGCCCAGGCCGTACCTGTTGGCGCCGTAGAACCGGAAGTACAAGTTCGATATCTGCCCCGTGAAATAGACCGCTATGGCTTATCGCTGGGCGAAGTGCGGACTTTGGTTCAAAACGCGAATCTGTTCACATCACCCGGAGAAATCCGTGACGGATGGTATCGCTACTCCATGAAAATCCAAAGCCGAATTCAGGATTTGGATGATCTTAAAGAAGTGCCTTTAAAAAGGATGGGAGAGGGAAGAGTTTTAAAGTTGGGGGATGTGGCTACGATTCACCTTGTGGAATCAGACCCTACGTCATTTGCCACCGTGCAGGGCGAACAGGTGCTGAATATGCTGGTGAAAAAGGAGTTCGGCAGCAATACCGTTGAGGTGTTCGATACATTACTTCCGCTGATTGAGGAGATGCGCGAGCTGTATCCAAATATTGCGATTGAGGTGCTGCGTGAAGATGCAACCTTCATAAGGAATGCCATTCATAATTTACTCCAAACCCTGCTGATTGGCGGAATCCTGGCATTTTTTGTTCTCTTCTTCTTTTTAAATGATATTCGAACACCGTTCACCATTGGGATTGCCATTCCGGTTTCTATATTCCTCACCTTTTTTGCGATGTATGGTTCGGGGATTCAGCTTAATATTGTTTCGCTCAGTGGACTCACTTTGGGAATCGGACTTCTGCTCGATAATGCCATCGTGGTTTTGGAAAATATCAACCGTCACATGCCTGCATCACCTTCCGTTAAACGAGCGGCAGCTGTGGGTACAAAAGAGATTGCGCTCGCCGTAACTGCATCAACCTTTACAACCATTTCGGTTTTTCTCCCACTAATATTTTTAGGGGGATTTGAGGGGGCGTTTTTCAAAGACCAGGCGTATACACTGTCAATCAGTTTGCTGGCATCGCTGTTCGTTGCCTTGATTATTTTGCCGGTTCTGGTGGTGCAGATTCAGGAACGACGCAAGAAGAAGGCAGAGGAGAGAGGGGGAAACAGTGGTCAGCTGAATACACGACAATTTTTTAATAATTTATTGAACTCCTACGAAGCAAGTCTTCAACGGACTCTTAAGAAACCGGCTTGGTTAATGGTTACGGTCTTTTTCCTGATTGCGGCTTCCATCTACTCTTTTATGATGGTTTCTAAAACCATGCTGCCTGATGATGAGCCATCAATAGTAACATATTCTGTACAGCTGCCGGGAAATACTTCCATGCAATCTACCATGCAGGCGGCAGATGCGCTTTACTATCGGCTTCGATCTGCAGGACTGGGGCTTGGTAAGATTCAAATGGAAGGTGGGTTTACAGATCAATCAAACCTGGCAAACTTGTCTCGTGAAGGGTTGAATAAATTCAGAGTTTCAATCCCTGTTAACGGATACAATCAAGCAAGAGAAACTGCGGAATTAATGCAGCAGTTTGAGTCTAATTTCCCGGGTTGGATTACGGAACCTTTATCGGATACGCAGAGCTGGAGTGCGCTCATCGGAGCTGATCAGCCCCCGGTACTCTTTCGAATGGTGGGGATGAATCGGGCGACGAGTGAAATGTACGCCTCTGAATTTGCACAGAAAATGAATGACAATGGGCTGCCCGTATCACTCCGAAAACAGTACGAACAGGAGGTAGATACGTGGAATTTACGGTTTCGGTCAGACCGCATGATGCAGCTTGGAATCAGTGAACAGGACGTAATCAATTACCTGGAATCGATCACGCGCGGAAACTTTGTGACAGATTGGAATCAACAGGATGAGCGAATTGGCATACGATTAATAGGAGATCAGACTCAAATTTATCAACCCGATGAAATTACGCTTCGATTGGGTAATCGCGAGATTCCATTAAGTCATATTGCAGAAATTGTACAGAACAGAGAGCCTGAACAGCTCGAACGGGTTAATCAAACTCCGGTGTTGAGCTATATCGCCGACTGGGATTTGGGTGATTGGTGGTGGAACCAAGCGAAAACAATGAATACGGTAAATGATTTTGTACGTGAAACCGGAAGTGAAGTGCAGGTTGCCGGAAATGCGTTGATGGTTCAAAGCCTGATGACCGATATGGGGAAATTGCTTGCACTGAGTATTTTGCTGATCTATATCATTTTGGCCATACAATTTGAGAATCTGAAATATCCACTCATTATTATCTTGGCGGTACCGTTTGCATGGGTGGGATCACTGATTGCCATGTTTGTAACCGGCACAGGACTCAATGCCTTATCCTTTATGGGAATTTTAATTCTTACCGGGATTGCCGTAAACGACTCCATCCTGAAAGTGGATTTTATGAGGCGTTATCTCAGCGAGACCGGAAACTTACAGAAAGCAATAGAACTTGCTGGCAAACACCGGTTTCGTCCCGTAGTAATGACAAGTGTAACAACTATTTTGGGACTCCTTCCCATGTTGATTCCTTTTGGGGAAGGATATGCGTTTCGTCAATCCCTGGCCCTGGCGCTAATGGGTGGAATGATTACCAGCACAATTTTAACACTTTACGTGATTCCGGTCATTTTCGGGTGGACGGAGAGGAGAAGTGAAACTCTCCCAAATCTTAATGATACGTGATTTTAAATGATTACCCCGTCAGAACGCTGTTGTTGCGGTCAGACGGGTTTAAACAATTAAGGCATTCATAAATTATATAGCCAAAGAATTATGCATAGAATATTTTACGCGTTCATACTTGCTGCTTTTCTCTTTTCCTGCACCGCAAACGAGGAGACCGAGAAACCTGAAGCCGGGAATGTTGATATCCGTCCGGAAGTGATTTTTTCCGTTGCCGATAGTCATCCTCTTAACATTTACATAGAAAGCCAGGGGATTGTGGAGGCATCTCAAGAATTGGTGATTCGACCGAGAATAAGCGGGTTTGTACTTCATAGTGAATTACAAGATGGAAACTCAATTTCTAACGGAGATTTGCTGCTTCGGTTTGATGATGAGGAGTGGCAATATCAGCTTCAGCAGGCAGAGAACAATTATGAAACTGCGATGGCCGCGTATAATATTGAATCGGGTCAGCGGCAGGGACGTGTTGGAGGTGAAAACAATCCAAATGGGGACAGAATGGTGCGAATTAGTACCGGATTAGCAGAGGCAGAAGTAGCACTAAACCGTGCGAAACTGGATTTCTCTTACACAGAAATGAAAGCTCCTTTTTCGGGTGAAATATCCGTTCAGGAACGAATTATTGAAGGATCTTATGTGCAGGCAGGAACGGAGTTGGGCAGACTTATTGATGACAAAACTGTGCGAGTCCGTCTCGATGTGTTGGAATCGGAGTTAAACCGTTTGCAACGTGGAATGTCTGTGGAATTAACCGCACCATCAGGTGAGCAAATTGAAGGAACAATTCAGGCGGTTTCTCCAAGGGTGGATTCAGAAGCCAAAACCGGTCAGGTAGTAGTTGAGGCCGATAATAAAAACAGAATATTACGCCCCGGAATGACGGTGGAAGGACGAATTAAGGTTCAGTCTCATTCAGGAATAGCACGAGTTCCGCGATCTGCAATTTTAGAGCGAGATGGTGGACGAACATTGGTTTTTAAACTCAATGGAGATATTGTGGAGTGGATTTATGTAGATCCGGAACACGCCACCTCAGATTGGGCGATTATTAACCACGAAGAAATAAATCCGGGTGATACTCTTGCCGTAGAACGACACTTTGCCTTAAGCCATCTTCAGCCAATTCGTCCCCGAATGTCAGGCGAGATTGTGAGGGAAGGGGGTAGGGATTAGTGGGAGTGAGGCAGAAGTGAGAAGGCAGAAGTGAAAAGTGTAAGTCTCCCCTAACAAGGGGAGATTTAGAGGGGTGTCAATTATCGAGCTTTGAATCATGAAATATCAACCGATGAAAATTTATTACAACCCAAAATTGAAACCATTAGCAAGAAAGTTGAGAAACAACTCAACACTTTCAGAAATTCTGTTATGGGAAGAGTTGAAGAGTAGAAAAATACTGGGTTATAGATTCTTAAGGCAAAAACCAATTGGTGAGTATATTGTAGATTTTTTCTGTAACAAGTTAAAGTTAGTCATCGAAATTGATGGTGAATCACACCGTGAAGAAAATTTTGAAGCTGATATGTTAAGGCAAGACTGGTTAGAATCAATTGGTTTAACGGTTTTAAGATTTGATGATTTGGAAGTAAAAAAAGATATGGACAATGTATTAATGTCAATTGAAGGATGGATACGAGAATTTGAAGAAATAACTCTCCCCTAATAAGGGGAGATATAGAGGGGTGTTAATATGAGCCTTGAAACGAATTAGAAATTTATATTTGAATAGTGAATTTTGAAACAATTAAGAAGTCACAACAAAGGGCATTGCCAAATTAGAATTAACGGGTAAACATCCCCCTCAATCCCCCTTTATTAAGGGGGAGTAAACTTCTCACTCTTTTAATAAAAAATGAAAGAAATTTTCCGCCGAAAATATTTTATCTCACTCAGCTATATGTTAATAGCTGTGATCGGGATTGTTGCATGGATGAACATCCCTGTAGAGATGGCACCCGACCTTCAACTTCCTTCAGTTACGGTTAGTTATTCATGGGCGAACACATCACCGGAAGTGATTGAGCAGGAAATTACCCGCCGCGTGGAAGGTGTGGCTACAAGGCTTCGAAATGTGGAGAAAATTCGGTCTGTTTCAAATGAAGGACGAGCGAGCGTTACCATTACTTTTGAAAAAAATACGCCCGTTGAATATCGCATACTCGAACTTCAGGAATACCTGTTTGGATTACGGGATGAACTTCCACGTGATGTAAGGCGTCCAAATATCACCCGGTCTATTCCACAGGAACTTCAGGAGCAAGAGACATTTATGGCTTACTCCATCAGTGGTGATCGCAGTATGAGAGAGCTTTTTCAATTCGCCGAAAAACATATTCGGCTGCCTCTTTTAGGTTATGAAGGTCTCGCAGATATTGAGGTGGAAGGTGCGGAAGATCCTGCTTTGACCATTCGTTTTGATACTGGAATGCTGGAGCGATACTCTATTAGTTCCGATCAAATTATGAGGCAGATTACTGAGAGGCTAAACTGGAGATCGAGCGGGTTTATTGAACAGAATGGATCGCGACTGAGCTTATTAATTCCACCACAGTTTGAAGGAGTGGAAGAAATTAGTCAAATGCTTGTGGCAATCCCGAAAAGTAACAGACGAGTGAAGCTGGGCGATATCGCACTTGTACAGATTGAAGATTATCCCGTGAAAAGCATCAAGCGCCTGAACGGAAAACCTGCGCTGACCCTAATTTTTAACCGTGAAAGCGGTTCTGATGCTATGCGCTTAGCTGAAATTATCCGAAATGAAATTGATATCATCGCATCG
>JBGTFX010000328.1:0-2648 GCA_041747055.1 Balneolaceae bacterium | reverse complement strand
GTTCTACTGTATCGTAAGGATCTTTATTTGAATGACTAGACGCAAACGATGAATGGCCTGGAGTATGCCAATCCTGGGTTTGAATAATCACATCAAATTCAGGAATCAGTGAATTGATAACCGGTACAACTGCGCTTCCATTTGGAACTTCGAGCGCTCCGCCTTCACAAAAATCATTTTGTACGTCAATAATTACGAGTGCATTCATTTCTCTATTTTTGATGACTTTTTATTAATTCATTTCTAAGCTTCAATAATTTTGAACTTAATCCCACTTTATAGATATGGGGATTCTCAAAACGTTTGTATTCCTGAGTTAGTTTTGACAACTCCTGTTTAGAATAATCAGCACTTTCTTGTACGGTGGGAATGGTTATAGTTACGGTTCCATTTTTCATCACCTGCTTTTGAAACACCCTTGGTTCTTTATCTGAAAGCGGGCTTTTTTTATTTGAGAAAATAGGGTGGATCATTTTATTTGGTGCTGATTCGTTATCAATAACAACAGCATCACCATAAAAAGAACCCTCTCCATTTATAAATCTATATACCTGTTTTGCCCCGGGAGTGGTGATTTTTTCCACATTTTCAGAGATTTTAATTTTAGGCTCACCGTTAACAGAAGCCAATTTATAAACCCCATCAAGGGCAGGGGACTGATCACCGGTAACCAAACGGGTTCCCACTCCAAAAATATCAATTGCTGCTTTTTGAAGTTTTAAACTTGTTATTACCCGTTCATCCAATTGATTAGAGGCAGCAATTTTTACATTGGGAAAGCCGGCATCATCAAGCATTTTTCTGGCTTTTTGTGAAAAATAAGCTAAATCCCCACTATCCAATCGAATACCAACTAAATCATGTCCTTTTTCCTTTAACTCTTTGGCAACCTTTATAGCATTTGGCATTCCACTGCTGAGTGTATTATAGGTATCCACTAGAAGTATGGTATCATCGGGAAAAGAATTAGCGTACGCCCTGAATGCGGAAAGCTCATCATCAAACGCCTGTACCCATGAATGAGCCATTGTTCCGCTCGCTTTTATGCCAAATTCCTGTGCTGCATATACGTTTGATGTTCCATCAAAACCGCCAATTATTGCTGCACGTGAAGCATGTATTCCACCTAATCCCTGGGAGCGTCTCAGGCCAAAATCAAGAACTTTACAATCACCTGCCGCTTGCTTTATTCTGGATGCCTTAGTTGCAATTAAAGACTGAAAGTTTAAGATATTCAGAAGCAGTGTCTCAATTAGTTGTGTCTCTATTAGAGTACCCTCGACACGTAAAATAGGTTCATTTGGAAAAACAACTTCGCCTTCCGGTGCGGAGTAAATATTTCCTTTGAATGAGAAATTTTTCAGGTAATTTAAAAATGGATCTGAAAATCCTTCGGATTTTAGGTACGATATTTCCTCTTCATTGAACGAGAAGTTTTCCAATACCTCCAATAGATCCCTAAGCCCGGAAAAAATAACATAACCACCATTAAAAGGATTAGTCCGGAAAAAATAGTCGAAATTTGCTGATTGATGATGTTTACCGGCGTCGAAATAACCTTGAGCCATGGTTAACTCATAGTAGTCGGTAAAAGAGGCGGGCCTGTTAATGTACATTTGGTAAATTAGTTGAATATTGTGGACTAAAAATAAAAAAGGCTTTCCTTAGGAGAAAGCCTTTTAGCATAATAAACGGTATTTCTTATCAGGAACAATTTACCCTCGATAATTCCGACGTTCAATCAGTTTTTTGATCTTCTTATTTCCAATCCACACTTTCTGATTTGTCTCGACATTAATCAACTCAAGATTAACAGTATAAAATACGGCCAGTGTTCGTCTGTCAACGGCTTCATCAACAATAGAGTTAATATTACCAATCAGCATATAATCTGCACCTGTTTCCATGGCAAGTTTTTTTGTAGTCTCAACGGATGACCACCTTTGCTGATCCATACGTTCATCTCTTATGTCCAATCGTTCATCCTGGCTTGCAACAAGCGTAATTTCACCGCTGTTTACAAATGCCCGCTCCATCTCTTTTGTAAAAACTTCAGTGTCGATATGCTCCATGCTTTCATTGCGAACACGACCCACAATTACTACCGGAGAGTTCCCATTATTGTTTTTAAAAGTGTTTAGCCAAGGTTTTGTAAGTGCATCAGGGATCATTTCTTCGGCTACAAGTCGCGCATCTGTATCATTCCATTTTCCGGAAAGATCCGTTTGTTGATTTGCATCAACACGATTTACTTTTTGTGAGGGTCCACACCCGATAAAAGCAAATGTAAGGACTAGAAGAAGGATAGTTAGTTTATTCATTGTATTGTGATTTTGATTGAGTGAAATTTACGTTAAAAATTATAGGTGTACTAGTGCCAATAAAGAGATTCAACAAGGGATAAACTGTTTGTAGGTCCAATATCAACAGTTTGATTCTCTGAATACAATAGACGGTTACTCGTTGAGTAGTAATTTATTTTCAGGTTATGTGTTCCCGGAGGAAGTTTAGCTACATTAACGTGAGCTTTTCCGGGAAGAGTCTGCCAGCTTCTTAAATCAGCTTTTTCTGATAATTCCTGTCCAATTACACCTGCCAGCCATGTTAGTATCCCAAGTCCATCACTCTGTTTTGTCGCTTCTTTGGTA
>JBGTFX010000327.1:0-3930 GCA_041747055.1 Balneolaceae bacterium | reverse complement strand
GACTCCTTATAATCGGACATGAATACATTCTGAGGAACTTCATGGAGGGAAAACCCTCCAACCATGAATTTGAAAAGATCTACACGGATCCAAGCTGCTACTATAATGTTTTAGAGCAGTTTGCAGATATCCTCTAGCAAGCTTGTAATGGGGGTATTACAATGTACTTGTTTGCGTAGAAAGAATTAATAAGTTCTATAAAGACAGAAGCCATTTCCAAATAGGAATAATTATAATCTGAAATTCATTTCCGTAAGGATTAAACCCTCTTGTAGATTATAGGTCTTTATCGCTTCAATAATCCTGCTGACTTCTCGTTTCTTAACTTCTTCATTAGAAGGATGAGTTGTCACTTGGATGGCTTCAACGATGTGATTTCCTTTTAAGATGGTTTTATAATCTATATATCTCAATAGGTAGGAAAATCACACATATATGTGTAAAAAAATCTAACATATGATGCACTGAATCTATCATTATGGGAGTCAATGTATGAGTGATACTTTAGGAAAGAGGATTAGGTTATTGCGAGAGACTAAGAGCTGGCGTCAAGAGGAGCTTGCTCAAAAAGTAGGTCTAAGTCGTAAAGCTTTGTCGTTTATCGAAAACAATCATCGTCAGAGAAAAGCTGAAGAGCTAAACCGTTTTGCAGATATTCTTGAGGTGAGCTGTGACCAACTTTTAGGTCGCATCCCTTTGGACAAAGTTACATTAGGTAACATTTATCCCATTCAAAAAGCTAAAGAAGTAATGCGTATTAGTGTACCAGCAAAGAATGTTCAAAAATTTCGAGAAGTCTTGCTCTATATTCTTAATAAAGTTGGGGCAAAGTCGAATGTAGGTGAAACTGCTATTTATAAGTTATTATATTTCATTGATTTTGATTTTTATGAAAAATATGAAGAGCAATTCGTTGGTGCAACTTATAAAAAAAATACTTTCGGGCCTACGCCAATGGAATTTGCGGCTATTGTAGATTTAATGATTTTAGATAAGGAAGTCGAAAAAATCCACAGTGCTTACTATCAAAAGGAGCAAAAGAAATATTTGCCTCTTCGAAAGCCAAATCTTGATTGTTTCTCTGGAAAAGAAATTGCGTTAATTGATGAAGTTCTAAATCGGCTATCTGACAAAAATGCATCTCAAATTAGTGAATATTCTCATGGAGACATTCCATGGAAGGTTACGGAAGATATGGAAATTATCGACTATGAAACTGTTTTTTATCGAACCTCTGAATATAGTGTGAGAAATTAGGTTTTAAATCGCCCCAAGTTTATAAAGCAAAGAAATTTGCCTATAAGGCATTGAAGGGAAAAGGAGCAAAAAGCGGTATTAGGGTGATTTATGCCTACATTCCTAAAAATGATGAAGTATACTTTATTGAAATCTACTCAAAGAGCAATAAGGAAAATGAAGATCAAGCGAGAATCAAAGAGTTATTTGCAAACGTTTAGATAGTTTTGATTTTTGAACCAAAGATCTAGACATCTCCCGATTTTTTTTCTGATAACACCTTGGAAATAAGTAGGAAAGTGGTTGGTTTTCTTAAAAATTACGCAGTTTAAGAAAATGTTGTCACATTTTTAACAATGAAAAAATTGATAAATGAAGTGGGTGTATCTACTCCTCCGCTTATCGAAACTGATCTAGGTAGAAATAAATTTAGCCTGCTATTACTTCCTTATCACTTGCTGGAGGAGGGTAATCTCAAAAGGCTCTCAGAATTCCACAGTTAGATTATCAGAATCTGATATGTGTGCTCTTGTATTGGCTCGTGCCTCAAATAATGGGAAACGGAGACACAGGAATCGAGGCGCATAGAACAAGAACCCCTTACGTAAGGACTCCCTCTGAGAACTGGCTTTTCTATGCTAACCCCTTACATAAGGGGTTAGCTGCGATACCTAAGAGGTTCCTGAAATGGTCATTTGGCTCGAATTCAGCAAATCCAACGATTTCGGCCCCAACAGTGGCAATAATTGGCTTGGTTTTGGGAAATTTTTTTGTCCACTCTTCCGTTTCTAAGCTTGTAGCAGGAGCCCAAACGCTAACCTGTTCTTCTGTGTAGTGTTGAATATTGATTCGATGAATGGTGTTGTAGTAGATGTTTGCAAGAGCCTGTACATCTTCTGGTTGATAATCTCGAATGGATATTTTGGTTTTCATAAGCTCTCGTCAGTTTTGAATGCAATGTCTACTACGCCTTGAGGTTCAAACATAGCTAGGAAGTGTCTATACATTTCTATCCTGCTTTTGCCCCCAGCTGTGGTCAAAAGCAGCTCCTGGCTGTAGATGGCAATATCTTCTACAATTCGTTCATGTCGGTAATAGGTTAAGCTTGTCGGATTAATTTCCGTTTTTCCATAACCCTTAAAAAAAAACTTTTCCTCAAGCGGTTTATTCCAAACATTCCCAACGCCGCCCCCTATAAACAGGAGGTCACGTTCTTTTGGTGCCATGATGGGTTCATCCCAATCTACTATGTAGATATCAGAGTTTTCATGGATTAGCACATTGCCGCCATGAATATCGGAATGACACAATACAAACTTAGGAGAGTGTTTCTGAAGTTTCTTTCCTAGTTATTCGGCGCGATCTACCAGTCGACGAATGTCTGGCATAGTTTGCTTCATGAATTTTTGTAGTTTTAAGCCCGTCTCATCAGCGATTGGATCGCCTTCAATGTGAGGGTAGATTGATCGAAGGGCATCACGCCATTTTGGTGAGTAAGACTCTCGTCTGATGCTGTTTTGAATAGATGATGGCACTTCAACTTCATGAACCTGCTTCAGCACTTTGCCAAGCTTAATCCATTGATCATCTGTTAGACTACGACTGAACCCATCTTGTCCTTCAACAAATGGGTACACAATAAGAGTAAAATCATCAATCGGCTGGGTTGACTTGCCATGAATTGTTTTAATAGGAGGAATGATCTGAGGTATTCCTGCTCTCTGCAATAGCTCTACTATTTCAACTCCGATATCATGATGGCGTCCCAGTTTAAGTTTTATGAAATAGCATGTTTGGTCAAATGTCTGAGCTTTATATATCGAAGCATTTGTATCCGCGCCTATAGGTAGAAATGTAAGAGTAGTGACTGCAATGCCGTAATGTATGTTTAGGCACTTAATGAGGGTTTGATCTGGCAGGGCGTGCTTTTCTAACATTTGCTATTTTAACTTTTGTTTGGTCAACAGCCTATTGGCTGATTATTATTGATGTAGGATTTACAAAAATATAGTAGGAAAGAGCTAAAAACAAAAGGCTTCAATCGTGAAACTGAAGCCTTAATTTAGATTGGAGATGAAAAGACGCATTCAGAACTTTTATGTGGAAGATTCTAGAGGGACGCTTGTTTGAATTCCATAGTACCTTGACTTAATCACAATAATTCGGGGAAAAAATTTATCATCATTTTCTAGGATTTATAACAGTTTTTAGGGTTTTTCTCTGCTTCTATGTGTTTTTTAATTAGAAGATTCAATTTAAAGGTAAATTGAATAAATAGTCATTATTCTGAAGTAAAAAACTACAAAAATCAATATTTTGATGGAAAAATAATCGATTTTAAGATATTTTTGTGAAAAGTGATGAAAACTTAGAGAAGGTGATTATGTGGGAGTTAGACATTCCAAATGGGGCTAAACCAATAGGTTACCGCTTTCTTTACGAGCACTTTCGACTACGAGTAATTGGTCATTATCGCTGGTCCTACACTGGTCCTGGCTGGGAATCCAAAGAGTTTAAATATGAACACAGCTATGTTCAGCTACGGATATATCCTAAATCATATGAAATTGAATCAGATCCTATTAAGCATGTGGAATTTGCTTTGAAGCATGAGGGGCTTAATCTAAATATTATCAAACAGTCACTTAAACACATCGAGCACGAGAAGGTATGTGACTATATAAAATCCTCCCC
>JBGTFX010000326.1:0-1839 GCA_041747055.1 Balneolaceae bacterium | reverse complement strand
TGACCGTAATGATTTCTTTCTTCCTGTGTGGGATTCGAATCCAGAAAATCTCCAAGGTGAACACCATCTATATAGGTCATTGTTAAAACACGCCCGGTAGAAAATTCAGGGATCCATTTCGGTGTGATGGTTCTTTCGTTCGTAAACCGCTTATGAAATCGATCTATAGACTTCCCTTCATATATATAGTCAGTTTCGAGAAGCAACGTACTTCGAATTTCCTCAAAATATTCATCCAGTTCTCCTTTATTAGAAACCAATCGCTTAAAAATTGACTTAGCCAGACTTAGGTCAGAGGCAATAGTATCTCGCACTCCCGGATACTGAATTTTCACGGCAACTTTTCGGCCATCTTTTAGTGTTGCTTCATGAACCTGGCCGATAGACGCAGCCGCAATAGCCTCACTATTAAATGATTTAAAAATCATCTCAGGATATTGTCCCAGCTCCTGCTTGATAATCGAACGAACCAACGATCGATTAATCGGAGGGACTTTATATTGTGCCTGTGTCATTACTTCAGCAAACTCATCAGGTAAAAATCCCTGGTCAACACTTAAAGCCTGGCCAATTTTTAGTGCCGTACCTTTAAGTTTTGTCAACTCAGAGAATATCTGCTCAGCCGTCTCTTTGTGTAATTCTGATCTGTCAGAATTGTTTGAGCTGTTTATTGATTTTATGTAATGTTTGGCATAGTTAGTACCAACTTTCAATCCGGTTTTCGCAAAAATTCTGCCGCGGTCGAACTTTGAAGATGGAAAATCACTCATGTACGAGCTCCTTTATTATTGATGTAATCGAGTAAACTATTAAATGGAGAATTGTACAATGCAAACTTGGCAAGATCGAACCCTCTGTCTATTACATATGAGTAATTAACCTCCTGAACAAGAGCTGTCCATTTATCCACTAATTCCATGGTTTTTTGATAGCCTTCGCTCGAATCTCTAAGCCAAAATCTTATCAATCCGTGAAAGTGTAAAACAATGAATCTATTTGTAAGTTCCCCGTTGAAAATTGAGGCTGATTTTGCTTGTCTGTTATCTTGCTCAAAAATAAGTGATAACTGTTTTTTGAAATATTTCTCAAAGTTAGTGGATCTGTTCGAGCAGATTATCATACTGTTATATGTTTTGGAGACGAATTCTCGTCGCTCCTGAAACATATCCAATATTGTTAGTGCGAGATTGCTCAGCTTTTCAGCCATCGTAAAATTACTATAGTTTTCAATGGTCGCAGTTAAACTTTGATATCTGATAATTACTGATTCGTAATAAAATTCAAGGATGGAACGCCTGTTGGGAAACAGGTCATATATTTCTGATGAGCTCATGTTCAGCTCATCAGCTAACGATTTTATTGTAAACCGCTCATTGATCAAATATCTCTCAGTAGCCGCTTCGGAGATCTGAATTTTTTTCTTCGTTTTTTTATTCATCTCATTTAAATGTGGGATATGAATTTTATTAATACATATAACACCAACTTTATGCTCAAAGGTTCAGATGAATTTTAATTCAATACGTATTTCAAGTAAACATAAAAGAGACGTACTGTTTCTTTCCCTGGTTGGCTTGTTCTTAACTTCGTTAGTGCTCGGAAACGTAGTGGGGACAACAAAGTTCATTACTCTATTTTCGTTGCAACTGCCTGATTGGCTGAGTTCAATTACTCCCGACTTAGTTAAAAACGGTAATTTATCAATAGTGTCCTAAACGTTTCAGGTGTTCAGTAAATATAGCGTTTCTGCTTATCCAGAGTCTATTTTATCCGAGTTTAAAAAAGAGACCCCTGAATAATGGTTTCTGGGGGATCGGCCCGGGATTCAAAGGGGTAATC
>JBGTFX010000325.1:0-3317 GCA_041747055.1 Balneolaceae bacterium | reverse complement strand
TGGGCAGGTTCCAATATAGATCCGGTGTGGATTAAAGATGATGATTCTTATTTGATGTCATTTACCCGCGACAGAAATCCGGCGTACGAACCGGAAGGGGAGATCCGCTATTATATGATGAATGAAAACAGTGAAATTATTTCTGATGTCATTCTTACTCAATCGGATGTCCGCTATGTAGTGGGTGATTACACAGGAAAACCGGCTCCATTTCTACTTTCAATTTCAGAAAAGCCACTTTTAGCTATTTCAGAGAATGGTAGAATCTATTCAGCTTTTTCGGATGAATTTTTGATTCACGTAAATGACTATTCCGGCAATCACTTGCACTCCTATTATTTGCCGGTTGATCGGTTTAATTTGAACCCGGAGGAAATTATTCATCCCCGGTTCAGTCATAATGTTCAGCTTCTTCGTGTTCGCGAAAGTGCAGTATATCCTGAAAAGTGGCCGGTATTTTACTCGATGCTTGTTGATGGGGAAGATCGGATTTGGGTATCCACAATCACAGAAAACCGTCATGAATTGAAGTGGTGGATTATTGATGATCGTACAGGCACCATCACAGCTATGTTTCGATTGAGTTTTGATAAACCCATTCATCTCGTGAAAAATGGATCAGCCTACACTATTGAGAAAAATGGTATGGGTTTTAAAGAGGTGGTGAGGTATGGTTTTGAGATTTTTCCTGCTGATTAAGAATGAACCAGATATAGAAATTATCCCGTTGGGGCAATTCATGAATTGTCCCAACGGGATTTGAAAAACTACCCATTCCCCTTCGGCACAAACGCCTGAATTCCGGTAATTTCTCGTCCTAATATCAAACCATGAATATCATACGTGCCTTCGTAGGTGTGAACAGATTCCAAATTCATCACGTGGTGCATTACCCTGTATTCACCGGAAATTCCGTTTCCGCCGTGCATATCGCGAGACATCCGGGCGATGTTCAGCGCTTTGCTCACATTGTCTCGTTTGGCGAGGGAGGTCATTGCGTGATGGTCACGCCCCTGGTCCTTAAGCTGACCCAAACGCCAAGCTATCATTTGCATGGAGGTGATATCGGTGAGCATATTTGCCAGCTTGGTTTGTGGTAACTGATTTGCTGCCAATGGCTGACCAAACTGTTTTCTGTCCAGCATATATTGACGCGCTTTTTCGTAGCAAAATTCAGCGGCACCGATTGCTCCCCACGCAATCCCATAGCGGGCACTATTCAGGCAGGTAAATGGGCCTTTCAATCCGCGAATTTCGGGGAATGTATTTTCATCGGGTACAAATACATCTTCAAAAACAAGTTCTCCGGTTGATGAAGCTCGCAAGCTCATTTTGTGCTTGGTGTGAGGAGCCGTGAATCCGTCCATTCCTTTTTCGAGAAGGAAACCGCGAATAACACCTTTATTATCTTTCGACTCTTTGGCCTTTGCCCAAACCACCGCCACATCCGCAATAGGAGAGTTGGTGATCCACATTTTGGCTCCGTTCAATTTCCATCCGCCATCTACTTTCACGGCAGTTGATTCCATGGAACCGGGATCAGAACCATGATTTGGCTCCGTAAGGCCAAAACAACCGATAATTTCACCGGATGCCAGTCGGGGTAAAAATTTCTGTTTTTGCTCTTCAGTACCGAAAACTGAGATAGGATACATCACCAATGAAGACTGCACAGACATAAATGATCTGTACCCTGAATCCACACGTTCCACTTCACGCGCAACCAGTCCGTAAGCGGTTTGGCTGGCACCCACACCGCCATACTTCGGGTCAATGGTAGCTCCAAGCAGGCCCAAATCTCCCATCTCTTTGGCAATATCCATATCAAACACCTCATTCTGATTCCCTTTTAATGCTCGGGGCTCAAGCTTGGTTTGGGCATATTCACGAGCCGTTTCCATGATCATGCGATCATCTTCGGAAAGCTCTGATTCAAAAAGATAAGGGTCGTTGATGTTGAAATTGGAGGCCATTTGGAATGATTTTGCTGAGTTTATAAACTGATAGATACATTTTATAAATGTAAAAAATTAAGAAGTATAGAACATGTATTTCTTCAAATAAGGAGGACAGATCTGCATTTTTGTTTAATGTGCGGCTATTTAATATTAAAAATTCCTAATAAAGCCTCCTATTTGTAACAATTCGATTGCCTGTTAATCTTATTTATACAAAAGACAGCTTTGCAAAGCCTCCTAAAAGAGAAGAAAACTATTTAAACATGGGTGAACAAAGAAAAAAGAATTCTAAAGTTGAGGGTCAGTTATCAACCAATCAACCAACCAACCAACGTTTCACTTTGGAGAAAACTAATAATATTGAGCCGAAGAGAATCGGAGGTATTACAAAAAGTAGCTGAAGGTAAAACAAACCGGGAGATAGGAGAAGAGCTCCACATAAGCCCACGAACAGTTGAGAACACCCGCGCCCGTATTTGTGAAAAGTGGGGTCTTGAAGGCAGGGGAGCATTAAATGACTGGATTAAAGAAAATTGGCCGGGATGAAAACTACTTTAAATATTGAGTAGTGAATATTTAATTGAAACTTGTTAGTATTCTAATGAACATTAATTCAATAGAAAAGTTATGAAAAAGAAAAACCTATTTATATTTTCATTTTTATTTTTAATCCTAATCTTAGGATCATTGATTTTTATTAATAAAACCAACGCAGCTACAGGTGACTGTTATCTAAATACTTTTACGACACCTGGTGGCGATGGTGTTTGTTTTATCTGTACTAATAGCCCTAGTCAAAATAGTTGTACGACTGAATGCGGTTCTCAGGTGTGTTGGGAATAACCAAGTGTGCAAAAGGTATTATTAATTGTCATAAAATATATCTGATACAAATACTATTTTTATTGGTTGTTGGATGTCAATCTGAGAAACACCAATCAGTGGATGAGATCACTTTTTTAAATTATGATAGTGTTTTTGTTAAACATTCAACTTTGACAATCAATAATATAGAAGTACGCAACGGCCAGTTTATTGTAAATTCGATTGATCATGTGATGGCAGATACCAGTGTGATTTATCTTACCGATAAGATATCTCGCCAAGCATGTTTTATATGGATGCCGGATGAAAGTATTTTCTGCCGTGGCAGAGAAGGGTTTGGGCCGGGAGAGTTTATGAGTCCTGAGCTCATTACCTCAGATGGAGATGATCAAATATCAATAGTGTCCTAAACGTTTCAGGTGTTCAGTAAATATAGCGTTTCTGCTTATCCAGAGTCTATTTTATCCGAGTTTAAAAAAGAGACCCCTGAATAATGGTTTCTGGGGGATCGGCCCGGGATTCAAAGGGGTAATC
>JBGTFX010000324.1:0-2403 GCA_041747055.1 Balneolaceae bacterium | reverse complement strand
GGCAGCTTTTTTGTAATTGTTGAAAAGCTGGGCATTGGGAATACTATCCTGTTTGAAAGTTTGTGGGAAAATCTCTTGAAAATAGAAAAGGGTAGTGTCTAGCTGAAACTTTCCGTATTGTTTTTGTCCGCCCTTCGTAGATTTTACAAATACGGTATCCATTTTTCCCTTGCTGACCTCTTCCACCATAAATTTTTCGATCTCCCCATCGTAGAAGAGGAACACCTGCCCGCTCATCGGGATGGGTTGCGTTGAGGCGCCCAGGTTGTTGCGGATGGATAAGATCCAAACCGTGGTATCGTTGGGTACGACCTGCAGGTGGTTTTTCTCAAGCTGGAGAAACCCGGTTTTAATATGCTCCGTTTTCTTGTGAAGAAGGGTATCGAATTGTGGTTTGGGCGTAGGCACTACCGATCCCGAAACCCGCTTTGGAGGTGGCTTGCCGCCCCCGCTGTAAAGGCCGGTGGCATAGGCAAAGGTTTCAAAAGTAGGCACGTTGGCAGGATCGGGAATTTCGTAGCGGTGATTAATGATCGAATCAGGGGCGCCGTTCACGAAATTACCATCACCAAAGATCCATAAGAAGCTGTACCGGGCCGCTTCGGCATTGACGCCGTTGAGGGGTAAGAGTGTCGGCATGTTTTTGACGATGAGTTGCACAGAGTCCTGGAGTGCAGCTTCTTCCAGCGGTGTTACTTTAACGGGTTCAACGACTTGTCCGAGTAGATGAGAATTTGATGCACCAATGCCGGCAAGAAATAGGAGGAAAAATAAAAAGCGGGGGGTAAACCAGAGAAACGATCTCCTGCAGGCAGGAGGAATTTGTGGGATGACCATAGTTGCGTTCCGGTTTGTTAGACAAATGGGTTTTAGTAGCAGCACCCAATATAGTCGAAAAATACTGGGTGTTGACAGTGGGTTTTTTGTTTTCATTGGTTTTTGGGGATGTGTTGCTAATAACAAATTGCGTGGGAGAGGGTGTCGAATCTTACCGGGAGGTAAAGAAAACTGGGCAGCGGTACATTAACCGCTACCCAGCCCGGAATAATAGCAACTATCTACTTATCTCCAATTGCCCTTCTGAAAAATAAAACACCCTAATTTTTTAACTTTTCACCGGCGGGATAGCGGCTGGGGTTTCTTGGGATGACTTTTGCCACCCGCCGGGAAAAGTTTGCTTTTGGTTGGTTTTGCGTTCTCCTTCAAAGAACAATGTATTTATGATGCTGGGGAAGGAAAAGGTGCCCTGCGCCCATGATAAGCGACAGGGCTTCCGAATTGCCC
Organism: Balneolaceae bacterium; assembly: GCA_041747055.1. Lineage (GTDB taxonomy): Bacteria > Bacteroidota > Rhodothermia > Balneolales > Balneolaceae > SW132. The sequence continues at coordinate 1,119 of JBGTFX010000324.1, read as the reverse complement.
TAAGAACATCTTTATTTCGCATAGTATGTCGTATGGTCAAGCGTTTTGCCATACGCATCGGTTTTGGTCAGTATCGTTTTGAAAAAGCGGGGGAATGAGATTTACTCGTGATTTGCTATTACCGGCTACCACCAGCGCACTCATTCCTCCTCAGCGAATCATAGTGTTTCATTGTGCTGTTTTCAAAGCTTTTTCCTTCTCAACATCTGCTTAAAAAGGTTGGACAGTAGAGCCCTAATTCTACTGCCCAACGTTTGCAAGTGAGTCTTGTAATTAAGGACAGATAAATTGAGAAATAAACCAGATAATATTTTTTTCAATGTTGCTGCAATCCCTTTAGATTACGCTTACAAATTTAGGGGGTAAATACAGGCCTGGAAAACAACACATATAGCTTAGTTTTGGTTTCTATCGGTGCTATTTAGTGTTCTTTTGATTTGTTTCACGGTGCTCGGGTTATATGAGTATGTTTTATGTAAATGCTTTAATTCCTGATAATCAATTATTTATAAAAATGAAAACATCTTATAACCTGCTTTTGTATTTTAATTGTTTATCATTTGTTAAGTGGCAATAGTTTAGGTTTCTAAAACCTTAAAAAAAGTTTGTTTTTTTTTGAATTATATTAAAACTAGTCTAAATTTACCTCATTACCCGCTATACTAGGCCTAAATTCATTTTATGAAAAGTAAAGAGGACCTGTTTCTGCTTATTAACGCCATGTCGAAATCCGAAAAGCGGTACTTTACCCTGGACGCTCAGAAGAGTGGCAGAAAGGAGAGCAAGTATCTCGAGCTTTTCCAGGCCGTCAACGAACAGGAGGAGTACGACGAGGCAAAGCTGAAGAAAAAATTTGGGCGGAACCTGGCGCACGATAAGCATTATCTATACGAGGCGATTTTGCGGAGTATGCGGGATTACCGGAGCGCGAAATCCTATACGGCGCAGATCAAGGAGATGATCCTGGATTCCAAGTACTTATACGAAAGGGGCTTGTACGAGCAAAGTGAGGAGCGCCTGGAGGAGGCGAAAAAGTTGGCTTTGGAATTGGATGACCAGTTGGCATTGCTGGAGATTAACCGGGAAATCAGGAGTGCAATCGGTAATTCAAAAAATGAT
>JBGTFX010000323.1:0-3631 GCA_041747055.1 Balneolaceae bacterium | reverse complement strand
TTAAGTTTTCAGACAAGGAAATCACCTTATCGTGTCATTTGGTCGAAATTAACGTCGACTAAGATGTTACGCGTTAACAAAAAACGTCAACCTATTTCAGGACGACACAGAATGCTTCGTGTTGTTCGCAGTCCCGAACTTGTTTCGGGGGGAATGTTGAATGACGAATGTCGAAGTATTTGAAAGGTTAATTGAAGGACTTCTATTGTTAGGGATGAATAAAATAAAGGTTACTATAGATGTAGCTTTTGGATAGAGTGTGCTTAATTGCATATATTTGTATAAATATTACCTATGAAAAGAAGTTTCACTATATCAAAACCAGTATCTAATCCCTCACGTTATAATAAACGGTGGGAAGGCTATGCGAAGTCGGTTCATTTCCGTATAAAAGAGAGTGATTTAAAAAGTATGCGGGTCACCCCAAAACCAACCGATAAAAAACACCTTCTTGTTCCTTGATTTTTCAAAAGGAACCATACGATCTCATCTACATAATGAAAGAATATGAAGAAGACGACTCGGATCATCTGTATTCATATCTATATCGATTTGCCTCTACTGATAACGGGCTTACATATATTTTAAGGGCTGAATATCACAAAGGGGATGTTTTTGGAATAAAATTTTATGCCAAACCACATGCAAAGAGCAAGAAAAGTATTCTTTGCTCACAAATAAAGGGTATGCTTTAAGAGTTCTTCAAACGTGCGGAAGCATAATCCCACTTTTGTTGAAAGATTATCCAACGGCATCATTTGGATTGATAGGAAGTCGTTTACTGGATGAAGTTCGGGAAGAAATTGAAGTTCCACAAAGAAATATTCGCTTTCGGATCTATGAAAAAGTTGCAAAGGATTTATTTGGAGAGAAAACCTTTGAACATTATTCGTATCCAAAAATTAGTGGGTATTTGCTCATAAATAAAAGAAAAAATATTGAGCAGGCTAAAATAGAGATTGAACGAATGTTTATTAGTAACTATAGGGACATACATAATTATGCAGATCTTATTTAATAACCTCTATTTTAATTCCCAAACTCTTTAACATTTCTAATCCTCTACCAGCCTTTCAAAGGCTGAGGCGGCCGAAATTGTAGCCCCGAGTTTTACTCGGGGATTAGATGGCGCCCTACACATATCCCCCGAGGCTGTAGATTTGTTGGGGTTTTTGGGTAAATACGAGTGGGTAATTCTATTGGTTTTTTCCCTGTTCATTTTGCCTTGATCCGCCGGGAGTCGGAGAGCCTAAAAAACGAACCGCGAAGTATACCTTCGCAACATCAACGATCAGATCTCTTTATTAGTGAATGTTTTTAAAGGGTGACCCATTATCCATAAAAGAATTCCCCGTTCATTTTGCCTTGATGCAAAACGAACCAAAAAATCAAGCTGCTGATTTGTTCCGGCTGTATCGCAGTGGCCTCCATCGACAACTTAATCGATGGTCTATTAGCTTATGAATAGGCAGGCTACTCATGAATCACCGTTACTCTTAAGAGCAGATCAGCACTTTCGGCCGGAGCGATTAAGTAAAGCGGTCTCAGTCGCACCGCGATAGCTGTTCGCCTTCACGAATCAGATGCCATTTGGTTTCGTAGAAAGGACATAGATTTTATGGTTTTATTACGCCGAATTGATAAATATTTAGACTGATCCAAAGCCCCGTTTAGGGGCGACCGAAATTGTAGCCCCGAGTTTTAACTCGGGGATTAGATGGCGCCCTACACATATCCCCCGAGGCTGTGAATTTGTTGGGGATTACAGATTAATTCGAGGGGTAATTTCATAAATGTATTAATGGCAGGAATCCGTTGATTGGATCATTGGAAGACCCATCGGAATTTGTGTATTTCCCTTTTGTTGATTTATAAACCGATGGGTTTTATTAATCTGTCATCTATCCCAGGGCGTTGCCCGCGGAGCACTGCTTCGCAATATCAGCGTTAATGATTTAAGTAAAAGAAAGTGAATATTTATAGAATGACACTTCTGTATTGTAGTAAGAGCTTCTTATGCTATTGATTGCGCCCGCTTTGGGGCTTGGGCTCACTGCAGAATAAAAGTATTTGAATCGTTAACGTGTCGCGGTACAGGTTAGCGACCTGTATTACGTAACGCGGAACGTTGATCCGCAGAAACAAATTTCAAAAACGGCGCGAAATCCCTCATTAACTCACTAATTCTAACTCCTGCATCATTCCTTCTTTGTGTGCTCCGTGCCCTTTGCGCTGGTGTTTTCCCAGTCCCGAACTCGATTCGGGGGTTCCCCCTTTTTTTACTACCAAGACGTAACAAAATAACTTATATTGGAACGCTTTTGAGCATTGGAAAATCAAGATTAAATATTTAAAAAAATACATGAGTCAGATAGACGCTCTACTGAAAAAAATAGAAGAACGAGAATTCACGGTTGGCATTATTGGTTTGGGATATGTGGGATTGCCGCTGATGTGGACGTTTCACAAAAATGGAGTGCCGGTGATCGGGTATGATGTGGATCAAAGTAAAGTAGATAATATTCTTTCAGGGACGCCCTATATCAAACACTTGGGAGATGAAATGATGGGCGCACTGGCCGCATCTGATATCTGTGATGCAACGTCTGATTTTTCAAGAATGCCTGAGGCGGATGCGCTGCTGATGTGTGTGCCTACTCCGCTGGATCATCACCGCGAACCGGATATGTTTTATGTGGAGCAGACCGCCAAAACAATTTCGGAGTACCTGCGAAAAGGTCAGCTGGTGATTTTGGAATCTACCACATGGCCGGGCACAACGGAGGAGATGATCATACCGATTCTTGAAAAAGGGTCAGGCCTGAAGGCGGGAGAAGATTTTTATGTGGCGTACAGCCCTGAGCGGGAAGATCCGGGGAATGCGAATTTTAATACGTCCAGGATTCCCAAAGTGGTGGGTGGCCATGGTGAGGATGCCATCAAACTGGCCTGCGCGATGTATGATACGTCTATTGTGCAGACGGTTCCGGTAACCAATACGCGGACGGCAGAAGCGGTTAAGCTGACGGAGAATATATTTCGGTCGGTCAATATTGCCCTGGTGAATGAGCTGAAGGTGGTGTTTGAAAGTATGAATATTGATGTGCACGAGGTGTTGGATGCGGCTGACACCAAACCATTTGGGTTTATGAAATTTACGCCGGGCCCGGGATTGGGTGGACACTGCATCCCCATCGATCCGTTTTACCTGACATGGAAAGCACGGGAATTTGAACAGAATACACGGTTTATTGAATTGGCTGGTGAGATCAACACCAATATGCCGCATTATGTAGTTCAGCGGACACAAACGGCGCTTAATCATCACAAAAAGCCTCTAAACGGAAGCAAAATTTTATTGATTGGCCTTGCCTATAAACCCAATGTTGATGATGACCGGGAATCCCCGACGTATAAGCTGATGGATTTGTATGAGGCAATGGGTGCGGAAGCGAGTTATTACGATCCTTTTGTACCGGTGATAAAGCCATCGCGTGAACATGGCCACCGTGCAGGTACGAAATCAGTTGAGTGGAATAAAGAAACGGTCCGTTCCTTTGATGTGGTGGTGATCGCAACCGATCATGATGAGATTAACTACAGCGAACTGGCGGATTGGAGTGAATGTATC
>JBGTFX010000322.1:0-10897 GCA_041747055.1 Balneolaceae bacterium | reverse complement strand
ATTGTTGGTAAGTCAATTTATTATTTTAGAAAAGAATTCTCAGAACAACTACTAAAAAGTCAGTAATATCTGGTTAATAGTAAAAGTATCCAATTACTTAAGAATCGGCTAAATTTAGTGAGTGAAATACTTTGTTTAATCTCAAAATTGTACTTCAGGAAGTGTTTTAGAATGTGTTGGTAATCACTGTGCAGATGCTGTGCAATATTATGTGGAGGTTGTGCCTTAAGTAAAATTGTATGGGTGGACTCATTGTTTGGTGTACTGCAGAAGCACAATTTGAAATAGAAAATCCTATACACTGCTAAAATACTTACAGATTTTAAAATGATTATCATGAACACGATAATCATTCTGATCCTATTCGCATCTGCCTTATTTAGCAAAAGGATCTATCAAATGTATAAATTCTTTTCTGGCAAGTATGGAAAAGTGGAAATTGAGATCAATTTGAAGAAATTATTTGGACTGCTTGTAGTAGTAATATTTTTAATTGCTATCGATCCGGTTCCTGCTGGAATTGCAATTGCCGCAGCTTTTTGGAATTTATATAAACCTTTTTATATCAATTATCTGGCATTCAATTCGTGGGCAGAGTAATGAAAAGATTGCCGAAACTGCGTAGCATTGAATAAAGAGAGAATACTGTCTTTCCGTTGGTGCAATTCATGAATTGTACCAACGGAAATGATTTATAATTCAATTTCGAAAAATATCGAATAGAAAATGATCACTTCGCCTCCTCCTTCAACCTCTTCCCATAATCAACCAAATAACGTTCATACTCTTCATCCATCAGCGGAGAGGTGATTAGGAAATCGGCGGAGGCGCGGTCGCATGCGAGGGGGATGTTGTACACAACGCTCATTCTCAGTAGTGCTTTTACATCTACATCGTGAGGTTGAGCCTGAAGCGGGTCCCAGAAAAAGATCAGAATATCCAGGGTTCCCTCGGCAATGGCGGCTCCGATTTGAAGATCACCCCCAAGTGGTCCGCTCATAAATTTATGAACGGGAATATCGAGCTTATCTGAGATCAAACCACCTGTGGTTCCTGTTCCGAATAGATTGTGTTTCTTTAGCACATCACTGTTAAACTCCACCCAATCAAGCATGTCCATTTTTCGAAAATCGTGGGCAACGAGTCCTATGTTTTTTTTCACTCCCATGGTTGTAGTATGGGAGGCAATGTTTGGGTGAGATTTTATTCGTTTCATTCTATAGTTGTTTATTTGATCAAAACAACAATGTACTTAACTAAGAATAGAATTTGGAATAAATGAGGTGAAAATCACGAAATTTTAACGAAAGCGTTTCTAGACAACTAAACGCAGAGAGGAGTTATGCATAGATAAACATTTGGCTTCAAATGTCTTGTCTTCAGATCCTTTAAGTATTACATCAAAATGTTTAATCCGGATTTCATCTTTTTGCTTTTGCAGAAATACTTCCAGATTACGATTTTTACATGCCTCGCCGGATATGACAAGCTGTTCACTTCCTGCATTCTCTACCAGTCGGGACGCTATATTAATTGTGTTACCAAAAAAGTCGATCCGGTTATTTAAAGTGACGGCAATTCCATTTCCGTAATGAATTCCACCTTTTAGTTTGATTTTGTGATCCCTCTTTTGTGTCTCTCTAAAGTATTGCTGAGCCCGGTGAAATGCTCGTACGGCATTAACAGGCTCCTGAAAAATGGACATTGTAGCATCTCCAATTGTTTTTACAATGGCACCACGTTCTTCAGAAATAATCTTTCTAAGAATCTCAAAATGATCAATTACCTGACCGGTGGCGAGTTCATCACCATTATCATTGTACATCGAGGAAGAATCGGTTAGATCGGTAAACATGATCGTCATACTACTACATTTAAACTGCTGCTCGTTTTGTAATAACTCGTTAGGAAATAAATTCCTGAACAGCTGGAGTGATGTTACCTCTGAGGCAGAAACACTGTATTTCTTCCAATCCAAATCTTCAAGAATTACAAAAATTCTCTGATCCGTCTGGTTGTGAATAACCAAATTAGGATCTGTTGAAAGGGTAACGGTTTGTTCCCTTGCCGATCTTTTGTTGAAGGTAAGAGTGGCATTTTCAAGCCCATTTTCTTGTACAGTTGCAAGTACAGTGCTGTCGGTTTGTTCGCAGTAAATTTTATAGTTGCCCGGTTTTAAATGCACTTTAACAAATCGTTTTTGTCCGGGATAAACATATTGATGCAATCTTACGTGTGGACGACGTGCAGGGCTGGAATTACAAAACTTTTTTGAATCAAGTTTACGGACTAGCGGATGTGGTTGAAAAACTAAATTTATAGAGTTGTGAAAATCGAGTTCAAAGCCTTTTCTACAATAGGAGCAGAATAGAGAATCTGTAAGTTCCTGTATTCTCTGAATATTTTTTTGCGTCTGTCTACATGTTGGACAAGCAGCTTGCCATTGCAAATTTAATATCTTGTTATTGGCCGCGAAAAAAAGGATTTCAAGAACTTTATGGAGAGGTTCATTCCATAATTTAGCTAATGTAATTGGCTCAATAGCTTCTAAATCCAGGTCATCTGAATTCCTAAGGGTCTGTATTAATAAACTGGAAAGTACCGGTTCATTACTAATCTCAATTAATTCATTTTTTAAACTATCCCACTTTTGTTTCCTATTAAATTTGAACTGACTCTTTTTAAAAATAGCCGTTTTACTTGTGTAGATAGTAGAATCGTAAAACTGGATAATCTTATTTATTCGACGTTTAAACGTGCTGCCAAAATCTCTTTTTATTTTGATGGAACTGGTAAAATTCTTTGCCTCACCTGAAAAACGAAACGTAACTTTAGATCCATCTTTATGCTGAGCAACATCGAAACTAAAAAAGAGGGATTTATAAATGCCACTTTTATAATTTCGGCGAACTTTTAAATGAAAAGGGGCTTCCCATTCATAGGGCTCCTCTTCCCAAATGTCTGTTTTGTGAATTTGTTCGTACGTAAGTTCACGGTGCCCCTTTGGTACATCCTGAGATACAGAGGCGTGCTGAATCGGTAGTTGTCCCATATCTTTAAACAACCGATTTGTATCAGATAAGAACGGCCACAACTGATCAGGAGTAGATCTGGAGATAAATTGCCATCTGTATGAAAAAGAATAATCCATCGGATTTTATTAAAGAACACAGTGTCGAGATTCTGAGTACGATACCTTATCTTGGGGCTTGATTTAAGAGTATCTACTTAATAGATCACTGAAACCTTTAATTGTTACAAAATAACTGATAAAAAGATGGCTGTAGAGCGAACACTTACCATATTAAAACCTGATTGCGTACGAAAAAACCTTGCAGGAGAAGTTACAAAGCGAATTCAGGAAGCTGGATTCAAGATTTTAGCAATGAAATTGACACGTCTTACAAAAGAGACTGCCGGTGGATTTTATGCGGTTCACAAAGAGCGCCCTTTTTATGGTGAGCTGGTAGAATTTATGAGCAGCGGTGCTTGCGTGCCGATGATTCTTGAAAAAGAAAATGCAATTGAAGATTTCAGAACTCTCATTGGAGCAACGAACCCGGCCGATGCAGCCGAAGGAACTATTCGTGCTGACTTTGCTGATAGTGTTGGCGAAAATATCGTTCACGGATCAGACTCTGTAGAAAATGGAAAAATTGAAGCAGCTTACTTCTTTCCGGAAGCGGAAGTAATTGCAAACAACTCCTGATATGTTTTAATCCCTCTTCATTTAGAAGGGGGAATTTATTTCAACCCATTTTTTTATGACCAAACCAACATCTCTTTTTTTTACACTCGTTTTTCTTCTGTTCATTTCTTTCGGATGTGAACCCCATCAACCCGAACTGACACCCGTTAAGACTGGGGCTCAAAATTTGCTTGAAAATCATTTAGGTGAACTGGAAGGAAAAAAAGTTGGATTGGTAATGAATCCTACCGCAGTGGTTGATGGCGTACATATGCTGGATACACTGATTGCGTCAGGAGTGGAGGTTTCAGCTTTATTTGCTCCGGAACATGGATTTCGTGGAGAGGCCGGGGCGGGAGAAATTATTGAAGATGGGATAGACCAAGGAACGGCTCTCCCTGTTTATTCACTGTACGGCACTACACGAAAGCCTACCGGTGAAATGCTTAAAAACATCGACATTTTATTGTTTGATATGCAGGATGTAGGTGCGCGATTTTATACCTACTACGCCACAATGGGACTTGTATTAGAAGCCGCAGCAGATGCCGGTAAACCTGTTTGGATTTTAGACCGCCCCAATCCTATGGGTGGAAATTATGTAAGCGGATGGATGATGGAAGAGGAATTCACATCATTTGTGGGGCCATACGCTTTACCGGTGGCACATGGTATGACAATGGGTGAGCTTGCAAAAATAATAGTAGGTGAAAAATGGCTGAATACAGATTCAGAACCCGAAATTAATGTAATAACCATGACCGGTTGGGAACGGAATATGAAGTGGCCGGATACAAGACTCAATTGGGTGGCTCCATCACCAAATTTACCCACGTTTGAACATGCTAAGGTATATCTGGGAACCTGTTTTATTGAGGGAACAACGCTTTCGGAAGGACGCGGAACCGAGAATCCATTTCTTACCCTTGGGTCTCCTAATACTGTTTTTGCTGATGGTCACATAGAATTATTAAACAGCCGGGTAAACTATGCCAATATCTCTTCAATAGTTTTTTTACCCAAAGAAATACCCGGCGTTGCAACCAAACCCAAACATGAAGGGAAGTTGAGCAAAGGTGTTAAAATCCGGTTAGAATCGCTTCAATACGATCCGGTTCGAAACGGATTGTTGATTCTTAAGGAATTGATGGATGCCTCACCCGATGCAGAAACGAATTCGTTTCTTTATCGTCTTGCGGGCACCCGAAAAATTGATTCTGTTTTAAATGGAACAGAAGATCCATTAACCATCAAGTTTGAACTTGATGAATTCATGGATTTACGAAAATCCTACCTTCTCTACTAATTTTTTTCATCCCTGTTGCCTTCTCCATTCGTAACATACAAGTGCAGCGCTAACCGATGCGTTCAGGGATTCAACATTATTTGCCATTGGTACGGATAGCAAAAAATCGCAGTGCTCGCCGGTTTTCTTTCTCATGCCTCTTCCTTCATTTCCAATAACAAATGCCATTGGTACATCAAATGTCTGATCCCAAATTTTCGTTTTTGCACTTTGATCAAGCCCTGCTATCCAAAATTTATTCTCCTTAAGTTGAAGTATTGCCTGATTTAAATTTACAGCACGTACAATGGGTATTTTTCCTGCGGTACCGGCACTGGTTTTAAAAACGGTTGCATTTACAGGAGCTTGCCGATGTTTTGGAACAATGACAGCAGACATGCCGGATGCTGCAGCGGTACGAAGTATGGCACCAAAGTTATGAGGATCTTCAATTTCATCTAATAACAGGATTGCCGTTTCAGCTGTTGGCTCTACATTTTCAAGCCATTCTTCAAATTCCTGATAATTTATTTCAGAAATTCCTGCAACAATTCCCTGTGTATTTACTCTTCCTACCAGATCGAATAATTTACTTTCAGGTACTTCCGTTATAGGAATTCTATTATCAGAAGCGTACCGGTAGATATGTGAAAAGTTAATCCCGGTAATATTTTTCCGGATGTAAATTTTATCAACATTTTTAGGATTACTCTGTAGTTGTTCTTCTACGGGTTTAACACCAAAAATGTAGTTGTTAAATGTGTCATTTTCATCACTTTTCATTTGTTTCGTTTGCAAATTAAATTTCTGTTTGTATAATATATAAAGTGTTCTCGTAGGTAATAAAGAAGTGTTCTCATTAATACTTAAAAAGTACAACCATGTACGACGATCCAAAAGAAAAAAATATAAACGTAGAGAGTTATAATGTTGAAAGTGAACAAAGAAACAGACGTTCATTACTACAAAAAAGCTTAAACTGGATTCATTCCGGAATGTTTGTCCCAATAGTGGCGGGATTTTTACAAACTATAATTGGATTGATGCTTGTCGGCATCTCCATTTTAGGATTATTACAACCCGTTTGGGTTTCCGCCATCATTAGTGTGATGGGCAGTATTTCCAGTATGGCCGGTGTATACTTGATTTATCATGTGATTTCGAAACAGGATACGTTTAATACACTTATCAACAAAGCTATTAGAAGAGTGATTGAAGCACAGAATTAAATTTAATTCCACTTCTGATCAATTCGAACAAGACAATTATCGATTTAAGAGATAAGTAATTGTATATCTGCGCGATGAAGTCAGGCTATTCTATTCCAAGTGTTGCATACATTCTCCTCTTTACGCATATCAAGTTCAGTTAAGCAACATCTCTGCACTCGTTTTTCTGCCATGCTGTACGATTATTATCTAATATACGTGGCTTTTGGTTTATAATCAGCAGAATCAAATGATTGAATTTATAAAGTTAAGTTTCTTTCACTGTTTTTAATATATTATTGTCAGTTTGCCTGAAGATGCCGGTGTCTATGAATAAAATTCAATTTTACTCTCGTACAGTAAACAATTTCGCTGTAATTGCCCATCGGGGAGCAAGTTTTTATGCACCTGAAAATACTATGTCTGCCTTTGAATTAGCTTATCAAATGAAGGCAGACATGATTGAACTGGATGTTCTGCTATCGAAAGATAATGTTCCTGTTGTTATGCATGATTCTTTTCTTGAAGGAACAAGTAATGGAAAAGGATTTATTAAAGATCACACTATTGATGAACTTAAACAGCTGGATGCGGGAACATGGTTTTCTGAAAAATTTCGGGGAGAAAAAATTCCAACACTTGAAGAAGTTCTGAAATGGGCAAAAGATAAGATCTCATTAAATATTGAAGTAAAGACCGAATCTGTAGCAGATACCTACAAAAATGGAATTGAATTTTACTCTTCAAAACTTGTTCGGAAATATGAAATGCAGAACCATGTAATCTTTTCAAGTTTTGATTATCGCTCCGTATATCATCTTAAGAAAAATGTTCCGGAAATAGCGGTAGCAATTCTTTATGAAGAAAGAAGGCCATTTCGAAAAAAACCTCTTGATTTAATTCAAAGATATCAGGCAGACGGATTTAATGCTAACTGGCGCAGGATTAATGCACGTGAAATTAATCAAATAAAACAGGAAGGATATGATGTTTGGGTATACACAGTAAATAAAGAAAAAACAATAAGAAAGCTTATCCGAAGAGGTGTAACAGGGATATTTTCTGACCGTCCGGATTTATTGCGGCAAGTGGTTTTGGAAAGAGATCAATGTTAAATGTTGTTAGTAGCTCGGACGTCCTCGTCCGATAGTTACCGAAAGGTTAATATCTAATTATCAAATCCTACTTTTTTAAAAGAGGATGCTTGTATATCGTGAGCAGAGATTCCCAAGCGGGAGGTACTGTGTTAAATGTCAAGCAAATTGCGTAAACTATTTTAAAGAACAAGACTATGCTGCGGCATTGCTTGTATCTACTGTAGCCTCTTTCGATAAAGGGGCTACCTTTTTTTCTACAGTATGCTTCACTCTTTGTTGCTCAATTATGGCTGGATTATAATGCTGCTTACTCTTCCAAAGAGTATACATGTACGTTAATAGTTTCTTTTGCACTGCAACATGAGCTTTCATCTTAATATTGTGTCTACTGAGCAATCGATCATAGATCGTATAGATTTCGGCAGGCTTTCTGCGGACGATGGTGCTTGCCGGCATATACATAGCCTGACGAATAAATGGGCTTCCCATCTTAGAAATTTTTCGTTTCCCTTGTCGCTTTCCCGACTCATTCACGACCACATCATAACCACTAAAACTCATCAATTGGCTGACGCTTTGGAAGTATTCAAATCCAAGTGTTTCTGCCAGTATCACTGCAATCGTTTTTAGCCCAACCCCCGGAATGCTAGTCAAACATTGAATTTGCTCTTGCAGGTCTTCCCGGCTCTGTAAATGATCGCAGATCTGCTGATTTATTTTTTCTGACTCCTTCTCCAGAGATCTTGACACACGTTGCAAAGACTGCAGAACCTGTTTAATCGGTATACCACTATGTTTCTGTGCATGAATCTGGTTGCGCACTACAGTGGCCTGCTCTACGAGTCCTGCGCGAGTTCGGGTAAGTTCCCGAAGGGTTCTCCAGTACACGTCAATCCCTTTCCAGGGTTCTAACAACCGTTCTGCTCCAAGTAAAGCCAACCCAAAGGCATCAATTTTATCTGTTTTATTTCGAAGGCCGCGCGAAGAGATATATAAAGCGGCTGTTGAAGGTAAAACAACACTTAGATGACTTTTGTGAGCATGCGCGTGTAAGTATAGGGCCAACTGCTCGTAATACACTCCTGTAGCTTCCATTGTGCATCGAATAGGTGCAGGTTGTTTGTTAGTAAGGCGAAGTAACCAGCTAACCAGTGCCTTGCTGCCACTACTGCTATTCTTAAATGTCTTCTGAGAGAGTATGTCCCATTTCTGAGTGGCTAGCGAATAACGAAGCAAACATGCAACATGATTATCTTTCGAGACATCACATCCAAGGCTATAAATCATGACTAAAGGGTTTATGTACGTTGTGGTTTCGTGATAATCCTCTACAGGCTCCTAACGCATCAGTATTACTCATAAATCGGGGATACAATTCTAAAAAATTGTTCATTTGGTACTGTTGAACTTCTACGAAAGGAAAATAATCTGGATGTTCCTTGCGCTGTACATCCAATAATAATTGGTGTTTGTATTCAAAAATTGAAGGTGCCAGATTATTTTCTGTTAGAAGGATAAACCGTGTGGAGGAATATAAAAAAGACTTCATTTAAGATATGAGCTTCGGGTTACGCAGCCGAATATTTTTTAATTCTTTTCAGTTTTGGTTTGAATTGATGGGGGGAGGCTCCTATTTTAAACTTTCCTCAATCAATCTTTTATATAAATGGCCACTAAATATATTATTGTTACCGGTGGGGTAACGTCATCTCTTGGTAAAGGTATCATTTGTGCATCTCTCGGTCGGTTACTGGTTGCTAGAGGCCTACGAGTAACTATCCAAAAACTGGATCCCTACATTAATGTAGATCCGGGAACCATGAATCCGTATGAGCATGGTGAAGTTTATGTAACGGATGACGGTGCAGAAACGGATCTGGATTTAGGGCATTATGAACGGTTCTTAGACATCAAAACGTCGCAAGAAAATAATGTGACTACCGGCCGCATCTATTATGATGTAATAATGAAAGAGCGGCGGGGTGCTTTTTTGGGTAAAACCGTTCAGGTGATTCCTCATATAACTGATGAGATAAAATCTCATGTTTTAAAACTGGGAGCATCACAGGATTATGATGTAGTTCTTGTTGAAGTAGGAGGAACTGTAGGTGATATCGAAAGCCTGCCATACATTGAAGCGATGCGTCAGCTTAAGTACGAAGTCGGACGTAGAAACACATTGTCTATACATTTAACGTTGGTTCCTTATCTTGCAGCGGCCGGAGAATTAAAAACAAAGCCAACTCAACATTCTGTTAAAACATTATCGGAAAGCGGGTTGAGTCCGGATAGTTTGGTTTGCCGTTCTGAACATAAATTAGACGGATCTATTCGTCGAAAAATTGCCCAATTCTGTAATGTTGATATTGAAGATGTTATTGCTTCACTGGATGCCGAAAGTATCTATGAAGTCCCTCTGTTAATGCAAAAAGAGGGTTTGGATTTGCGTGTGATTGATAAATTAAGTCTCCCCGCAAAGAATGCTGATTTAAAAAGGTGGATTGAATTTGTTGATAAAATAAAATTTCCTAATAAGGAGATTGAAATCGCATTGGTTGGGAAATATGTGGAGCATCATGATGCCTATAAATCCATTGTTGAAGCGTTGATACATGGTGGTGCAGTAAATGATTGTAAAGTGAATATTCGGTGGGTTCAATCAGAAGATTTAACAGAACAAAATGTTGAGAATGAACTCGGTGGAGTTGCCGGAATTTTGGTTGCTCCGGGATTTGGTGATCGAGGAATTGAAGGGAAATTTGTAGGCGTGAAATATGCCCGTGAAAACAGGATTCCATTCTTTGGTATTTGTTTAGGTATGCAGTGTGCTGTTATTGAATTTGCCCGAAATGTTATTGGAGAAAAAGATGCAAACAGCACAGAATTTAAAGAGGATTCATCTTTCCCTATTATTAACCTGATGCTGGATCAACAGAATGTTGAGGATAAAGGTGGAACGATGCGCCTCGGGAAATATGAGTGTGAAATTAAAGAAGGCACGTTTGCAGAAGAAGCTTATCAATCAAACCTGGTTGAGGAGCGACATCGACACCGCTTTGAAGTGAATAATGATCTACGTGAGCAACTGGTGGAAAATGGAATGGTTCTATCCGGATTAAATCCGGAACGTGATTTGGTTGAAATTGTGGAAATTAAAGATCACCCATGGTTTGTAGGAGTCCAGTTTCATCCTGAATTGAGGAGTACTGTTTACGACCCTCATCCTCTTTTTACAGCGTTTATAAAGGCATCCGTTGAACATGAAGAAAACCAACACGAGCAGATTGTAAAAGCTGAGTAGTAGTGAATGAAAAGAGTCCTTTCGCAAATAAGGTAAGGGTGAGGAGTTGTGCCCTTATTATTGATCAGGGAAAGATTTTGTTAATCAAACAACAGGCTCCAACACGTAATCATCCCATTTGGCTTCCACCCGGTGGTGGAGTAGAAATGGGAGAATCATCACGAGAAGCAGTAATTCGTGAAGTTCTTGAGGAGACTCATCTAACTATTTTTCCGAAAAAACTGCTCTATATTCATGAGTTTATAGAACCTCCATTTCATGCGGTAGAGCTTTATTATTTATCAGAGATTGTTTCCGGAGATCTAAAGAAAGGTTCAG
>JBGTFX010000321.1:0-35885 GCA_041747055.1 Balneolaceae bacterium | reverse complement strand
TATGGGTTTGGGACGAAAAAAGGCGTTCCTTTTTCATCGGGATTAGTCGCAATCAAAAGTATTCCTCTCAAAGAGGGTATTTCCTTTTTTGGATCCGGGATGATTTTAAATGAAGCAGGCGAACCGGGTCCATGGGTGTTTGATTCTGATCGGGTTTCTCCCAATAAAGAACGATTTGGCCCAGCAGTGGATGTGACTTCATCCTATAAATCCGGTAACTGGTATGGAAAAGGAGTGATCAGGTATCATCAGCACTTAAATAGTGACTTATCCGTACAGGGAAGAATGAAGAATATGGTTGGATTTCCTGATTCCGGTGAGTTTTTGAGTGTTAATTCCGTAACCACAACCGGGATGATTGAAGGAGGTTATGAACATGATCATTTAAGGATTCGGGCGAGGGTAATTCACGGAGATAGTCAAGAATTTCTGTTTTTTCAGCCGCTGGGTAGAGAAGTGCCCACCGGACTAGGAATGAGACAATTTACGCTTGCTGCTGATGGTGACATTAATTCTGAATGGGGAATTCGCTCTTATCTTCAGGTGCAGAATAAAACGTTGGATTATAGGCGTAACTTTTTCGAGCACAATTTTGATTGGTCTGAAGAAACAACGGATTTCTATGTTTCAGCGAACCGTACATCCCGAACAAGTTATCTGGAATTTGGCAGTCGGATACGATCAATAAATACATCAGCTCCAGGTCTTGGTAATGAAAATCGGGAATACGTTGATCTTTTTTTAAATACAAAAAATGAACTGTTAGAATCCCTTTCATTTCTCTCCGGTCACAATATTATCATTAACAGGGATGCTTCGGCGATACAATCGAAAGCCGGTTTTTTGATTAATTTGTCAGATCGATGGACAACAGAATTATCGGTAAACTTCTCTGAGATGCTGCCTGAATTTTCCAATGCTCAAGACTATTGGGTAACGCAGGGTTCATCACTCTATAATAATTTTGGGATTTCATTTTTGATTCCATCAGAGATCGAAAAAAGTCGCCGGATTTCGATTCACATGGATCAGGAATTCAGACTTTCTTCGAAGATTAGTATAGAGGTAAACCTGGCTCATATTACCCATCAGGCATTTCATATTCCGTTTCAGCGGGTAGAATATAATTTGGATTTTCACACATTTCCGGGCGAATACACATTATTTGTAAATCAGAGCGGAACGCGTTTTGATGGTGTGTTCAATCTTCAGCATACTCCCTCCTCCCTGTTTCGGCATGATTTGAGAATTCATTTTAACAGTACATTAACCGGGGATCTGGAATATCAATCTTATTGGAAAACAGCCCCGGATTTTTTGATGAATTATTCTGTGGTTTGGCAGCCATTTAGGGATTTGGAGCTTCAATCAAAATTACATTATCGATCCGTCTCACAATGGGATGAGTTTGAAGCACTTGACGGTGAACAGTTCAGGAGTTTTAATTCACAGGTGCCTTTTTCGTTTGGTACTTTTTCAAAGAAAACACCAACTCCTGTCAAAATTGATCTGCAGGTTGCAAAATGGTTTTGGGAGCAGCGGTTCAGGTCTGTTATCATGCTAAAAAATGTACTTAACAAAGAAGACTATTCCCATCCCCTGGCTGCAAGACAGGGTTTTACATTTGTGTTGAAAGGTGAGTTTCGATTTTAGTCACCATCCCTATAAGTCATTGCGGACTTGATCCGCAATCACCTATTTACGCATAATTTATTTAAGTAGAGCACGAGAGATTTCTTGTGCTATCTTTTATAGGGTATCCGTTCTTAAACTTTAATTAATGAAATGAAGAAATCTTGTTCAGAGACTTCTTTTCAATAACAGGAACTTCAACATCATCACCGGGATAGCCTGCAACGAGAAGCAGAAATGGTTTTTCATTTTTGGGTCGATTCAGAATTTCATTCAAAAACCCCATGGGGCTCGGGGTATGGGTCAAAGTTGCCAATCCTGAAAGATGAAGAGCAGTGATTAAGATTCCTGTAGCAATTCCCACTGATTCTTTCACATAGTAATGTTTCTCTTTTTCTCCGTTATTCGTAACGCCGTAGTTTTGGGAGAAAATGGCAATTAAATAAGGGGCCGTTTCCAGGAAAGGTTTTTTCTCATCGGTTCCAAACGGCTGAAGCACCTCCAGCCAATCTTTCGGGGCGCGATTGTTGTAAAACTCCTGCTCTTCCTCCTCGGCTGCGATTCTGATCTTTCTTTTCATTTCGGGATCACTAATGACAACAAAATGCCAGGGCTGTTTATTTGCTCCGTTTGGCGCGGTTCCGGCAGCTTTGATGGCGTTTTCAATGATCTCTTTAGGAACCGGGCGATCAGAGAAATTCCGAACGGTTCTGCGCCTCTGCATATCGCTTTTAAACTGCTCTGATTTTGCTATCATTTCCTTTTCAGAAAATCTGATGTAATCATCATACGGTATAAAAGCAGGCTTTTTCATAAATCAAAATTAGGGTCGAATATTAATCTCAATTTTTTCGGTTGATTCCTGATCGTTATAGCGGGTCAGCAGGGCATTTTTGACTCTTTCCGCTATCTGCTTGAATGACTCTGCCGCCGGTGAATCAGGCTCGGCTTCTACAACCGGGGTTCCACGATCGCTGGTATCCCGGATATTTTCTTGCAGGGCAACTTCACCTAAAAACGGAACTTCCAGTTTTTGAGCAAGTTTTCGCGCGCCGTGTTTTCCAAATATGTAATACTTCTTCTCGGGCATATCAGGTGGCGTGAAATAGGCCATATTTTCGATAATTCCTAAAACCGGCACATTCACTTTGTTGAACATCGCCACACCTTTTCTGGCATCATCCAAAGCGACTGTTTGCGGAGTGGATACAATGACGGCTCCGGTCAGTGGAACGGTTTGAACAATGGTCAGCTGAATATCGCCCGTGCCTGGAGGGAGATCTAAAATAAGATAGTCGAGCTCAGGCCAGCGAACTTCCTGCATAAACTGCTTTACAGCGCTTGTAACCATAGGACCGCGCCAAATCATCGCCTGATCGGTGTCAACCAGAAATCCCATCGACACCAGGTGAACACCGTGCTTAAAAATGGGTACAAGTTTTTTGTCCGTCGTAATATCGGGACGCTCCGTCACACCAAACATGGTTGGCACGCTGGGTCCATAGATATCCGTATCCATCAGCCCAGCGCTGTAGCCCTCTTTTGCAAGAGACACGGCAAGGTTCGCCGCTACGGTAGATTTTCCAACTCCACCCTTTCCGGATGCGACAGCCACAATATTTTTAACATTCGATAAGACTTGTTCCTGCTTCTGAGGCTGTTTTTTTTCTGCAGGTTCGTCACCATCGAGCTCTCGTTTTTTCGAGATGTTAATTCCCACGGTAATATCAAGCACAGCCTCCTTATCCACAAATTTGTGAATTGCCTCGGTACACTTCTTTTTCAGCTTTGCGGCGAGTTCATTATCCTCTTTGGGAAGCTCGAGCGTGAACGCTACATATTTATCCTGAACAATGAGATCCTGAATCAGATCAAGCGTAATTAAATCTTTTTGATATTCGGGATGTAAAACGTGAGTTAACGCAGTGGTAATTTGTTCTTTTCGAATCGACATTTTCCTGGTTTAATCCTGCAAGTTGTTATGAAGAGAGTATTGAATACGTTAAGGTGACGTTTCGACTTCACTTCGTTGTGCTCAACGTGACGAATGAGGCCGAAAAATGACCATGTGCATCAATAATCTTTGAACATCTAAAATACGGAATCATTGGGCGTGATTAAAGGATTAACATGATTGAAGGATTTTTAGGATTACCGTGATTTTTGTTTTTCCCAATTTGATTAGGCCGTTTAACTCTTTGCAATTCTGGTCTTTTTTATAGAAAATCAGAGGTCATCAAGAGTAACTACTAAAATTAGAACACTATGGAAAGAGTTGTTATCAAACAGGATTCCCGAATCGATACTTTTTTACATTTTTTGTATGGCTTCATGGCAGCCTTTGGGGGATTGATTTTAATCACGCTTTTGTATGATTTTTTCACTGGTGAATTAGAAGAAAACTGGGTTTGGTTATGTTTACTCGGAGGTAATTTATCATCGGGCACTTGAATACGAATTTCAGTTAAAAAACATTATGTTCGCCCGGGAATTTGTGATGCCGGTACATTATCGGGATTTGCAAATTGGAACCAGACGAGTCGATTTTTTGGTAGAAGATAAAATATCAGTTGAAATAAAAGCTCGGATTGAGCTGGAAGATGCTCATTTAGCCCAAGCCATGAACTACCTTGAGGTATATGATTTAGAAATTGGCTTACTGTTAAATTTCGGGGCTCGAAGCTTGCAATACAAGAGACTACACAACAACAACAAACTGGGCCTTGATTGAAGGATTAATGGGATTGCCATGATTTGATCTGCCCCCCTTTAAAGAATCTTTAGTCATTCCGTGGAAATCTTTTAATTATGGCCATCAAGCAAATCCTCCTAATCACGGTCACAAATTTGAAGAAAAAGCGGTATACTGATCAGTCCGCATTCCGGCATTTTCTATTGAAAAAGTTAATTGAAAAGAAGAGTAATTTTTGATGTCAAAAACCACGGTATTTTACGAAAAGCACAAAGATTTAGGCGCAAAACTGATTGACTTCGGCGGGTTCGAAATGCCCGTTCAATACTCGGGAATTAAGCAGGAACACGGTGCAGTTCGCGAAAAAGCGGGGCTGTTTGATGTTTCCCACATGGGGGAATTTTACGTAAGCGGACCCGAAGCGCTGAACCTGATTCAAAAAGTGACTATCAATGACGCATCAAAACTGGCGATTGGAAAAGCTCAGTATACGGCGATGTGTTACGAAGATGGCGGAATTGTGGATGATCTGCTGGTTTACAAACTGGATGATGAGGAATACATGCTGGTGGTGAACGCATCAAACATAGAAAAAGACTGGAACTGGATCAGCGAAAATAATACGATGAATGCGCAGTTGGTCAATCGATCGGAAAGTATTGCATTGCTCGCCCTGCAGGGGCCGAAAGCCCCGCAAATATTGCAGGAATTAACGGATACAGATTTGTCAAGTATTAGCTTTTACTCGTTTAAGGTAGGTTCTGTAGCAGGAGAATCCGGCGTGATTATTTCCGCAACGGGTTACACCGGCGAAAAAGGATTTGAACTTTATATAGACACGGAAAAGTGTAATGCCTTGAAAATCTGGGACACAATAATGGAAGCCGGAAAGCCACATGGATTGGAACCGGCCGGGCTCGGTGCACGCGACACACTTAGACTTGAAATGGGTTTTGCCCTCTATGGGAATGACATTACCAAAGATACTCATCCGCTGGAAGCACGAATGGGCTGGCTGACGAAACTCGAAAAGGGAGAATTTGTTGGAAAAGAAGTGATTGCGCAAAAGAAAGCGGAAGGATTAAACCGAAAACTAATGGGCTTTGTAATTGAAGAGCCCCGTGCAGTACCGCGATCGGGTTATGCGATTACTGATACTGATGGAAACGAAATAGGATTTGTAACAAGTGGAACTCAATCGATCACGTTGAGTAAGGGGATCGGAATGGGATATATCCAAACCGAATACGCCAATGAAGGAGATTCAATAGAAATTGTTATACGTAAAAAGAGCGTGCCGGCAACGGTAGTAAAACCGCCTTTTATCAAAAAATAGAAGCAGAAAATGGCAAATTTGGAAAGACTGGATGTATTCTTATCGGCTCACTCGTTCCCTGAAGAAGAACTGCGGGGCAAAGTGACGGTGGTAATTGATGTGCTTCGTGCTACATCTACAATTGTGACAGCGATGCAAAATGGAGCCAAAGAAATCGTCCCTGTAGAAGATATGGGTGAGGCAAGTCGAATTGCACAAAGTGTAGATTCTGACAATATTTTACTCTGTGGAGAACGGGACGGAATTAAAATCGATGGTTACGATCTTGGCAATTCTCCTTTCGAATACACCAGGGAAGCGGTGGAAGATAAAACTTTAATCTTCAACACAACGAATGGTACGCAGGCAATTAGAAAAGGTGTGGGTTCCTCAGAGCTATATATTGCATCTTTTTTGAATCTTTCTGCCGTAGTGGATATTCTTCGAAAAGAAGAGAAAGATATTGTTTTGGTTTGCGCAGGCTGGCGCGGACGGTTAGCTTTAGAAGATCTGCTTTTAGCCGGAAATATTGTTTATAATATGTGTGACGGAAAATTGGTAGATAATGCTCGCGACGGTGCCAAGGTTGCTTTTGGCCTTTATGAAAAGTATAAAGATGATATTGCGTCTGTTATTCACTCATCGAACCACGCCGTGCGCTTGAAAGGACTTGCGGTAGAAAAAGATATGGATTATTGTTCACAGAAAGATACCTGCTCTCTTGTCCCTTCATTGAACAAGGGAATTATTACAGTTAATTATGGCAAAAAATAAAACGAAATCTCCTTTTCTAAGCAGTCTGGATTTTACCCGAAAAATGGAAATAGTGGGAATCCTGATTATGGCTGTCGCAGGCCTGCTGCTGCTCAGCATCGCTTCCTATAATCCAAACGATTATGGTGTGGTAAAATCGATGAGTACAGGGTCTATTTTTACGGTTGACCAAGGAATTGCTTTGAGCGTAAATAACTGGCTTGGAGTTATAGGAGCCTATATATCCTATTTATTTGTACATACACTTTTTGGTTACACAAGTATATTTATTCCGGTAATGATAGCCTCTATTGGCTGGTACGTTTTCCGGCAAAAAGATATAGGTGAGCTTGGATGGCCATTGGCTTATGGGATATGGGTGATGATTCTCTTTTCCACCTTATTTGGTTGGTTTCACAATGAGTATGAATGGTATTCCATGGTGTGGAACGGGAATTTCGGAGTCGGAGCCGCTATAGTGCTTCAGAATATTATGGGTATCGGTTCGATTGTCACTCTGTTTGTATTATTATTTGTATCCATTTTAATGTTGATTGATCGTGACCTTCAAAAAACGATTGATGCCTACAGGAATGCAATCAATAACTTTAGCAGTTCACGCGAGGAACGAAAAAAGATCAAAGAGGAGAAAAAGCAGAAAAAAGCCGCCATCAAACAGCAACAGAAAGCAGAGGCCCAGCTTAAAAAAGAGGCAAATAAAAAATCTAAAGAGAAAGATAATAAGCCGGAATCATCCATAGATGATATTGTTGAGCGTTCTCAGGAAGAGGATTTAAAACGGGTTGAGGAGCGAAAAAAACAAAGTGCTGATCTTGAAAACAGACCGGCGCGCGCAAGCCTGGAAAAGAAAAAAGAGGTTGCTACTGACGATGATGATGACGTAGATATTAAGGTTTTTATTGGCGAGGGGGATGAGCAGGCAGATGAAAAAGACCTGGATCGTAAAAACACCGAAAAGGCAAAAGAGCTTCCGATAATCAAGTACAAATTTCCGGGAATTGATCTTTTAGATTCTCCACCTAATGAAGGAAATGAGGTGGACCTTGAAGAGATTAAAGAGAACAAGCGAATTATACTTGATAAGCTGAAACGCCACAAAATCGAGATTCTGAGCATTAACGCCATTGTTGGCCCGACAGTAACTCTGTACGAATTGGAGCCATCGCCTGACGTAAAAATTAGCAAGATCGAAAGTTATGCAAATGACCTGAAAATGGCCACGGCTGCTCACGGACTGCGAATTATCGCGCCAATTCCCGGGCGTTCTGCCGTTGGAATTGAGGTGCCGAACAGCACAAGAGAAACGGTATACATCAAATCGGTAATTAACACCAAGAAGTTTGTGGAAACCGACATGGATCTCCCGGTCGCATTTGGTAAAACGATCGAGAATGATGTGTTTATGCTCGATTTGACCAAACTTCCCCACTTACTTATTGCCGGTGCTACGGGTTCGGGTAAATCTGTCGGTATTAACACCATTATTACATGCCTGCTATATAAATGTCATCCCGATGATCTTAAATTTGTGCTGATTGATCCCAAAAAAATTGAACTGTCACTCTATCAAAATATTCAGAATCACTTTTTGGCAGTGCTGCCGGGAGCCGAAGAGCCGATTGTAACGGACACAAGTAAAGCTCTTGAAACACTCGAAAGCGTAACGGCGGAAATGGATGAGCGCTACGATTTGCTGAAAATGGCGATGGTTCGTGACATCAAATCCTACAACGAAAAATTTAAAACCGGGGAACTGGATGAAGAGCTGGGCCACAGACATCTCCCCTATATTGTGGTAATTATTGATGAGCTTGCCGATTTAATGATGACCGCAGGCAAAAAAATCGAGGAGCCCATTGCGCGGCTTGCTCAGCTTGCACGGGCAATTGGAATTCATTTGTGTGTAGCAACTCAGAGGCCTTCAGTGAACGTTATTACCGGAACAATAAAAGCGAATTTTCCGGCACGAATCGCCTATCAGGTAGCTTCAAAGGTAGATTCCCGTACTATATTAGATACGGGCGGTGCAGATCAGCTGGTGGGACGCGGAGATATGCTGTACTCAGGTGGCGCAGGAATGACGCGGATACAAAATGCATACGTTTCAACGGAAGAAGTTGAGAAAATTACGAGCTTTATTGGATCACAATCAGGGTACAAGCAACCTTTTTACCTTCCTTCAGTAGAAGATGAAGAGTCAGGGATTCCTGATCCACTCGACGATATTGATGATCTGTTTAAAGATGCTGCAAGAATTGTAGTTCTGCATCAACAGGGATCAGTATCACTGCTCCAAAGAAAATTAAAAATTGGATACAACCGGGCGGGTAGAATCGTTGATCAATTGTATAACGCCGGAGTTGTAGGTCCATATCAGGGAAGTACAGCAAGGGATGTCAAAATTGAAGAAGAGGATGATCTCGATGAAATATTTGAAGAATTGGGTGTTTAAACCCTTATATATTGTTCTATTAATACTTTTTGTGCTTCCTGCTCAGGCTCTGGCTAACCAGGGAGAAACACCAAAATTTGATGCTCTGAAGTCTGAATTTGAAAACAACAACGTTTTCATCACAGATTTTACTCACCTATATGAAGATGCGTTTACCGGTGAAACCGAAAGGGCAGAAGGGAAAATTTGGATCGCAAAGGAACGCTATAAAGTTGAGGGCTCTAATCAGCTTATGCTGGTTGATGAAAATATCTCCCGCGTGTACGATGGAAATAAAAATCGCGTGATCATCAGTGATTATGTAGAAGAAGAAGATGATTTCGCTCCATCACGAATGCTCCAGGGGGTTGATGATACCTACAGCGTGGAAGAATCCGTCGGCGAAAATGGGGTTGTTACCATTAGGTTATCTACTGATGATCCTTTTTCTATTTTTAAAACCGTCACCATTCAGTTGAACGAATCCGGTGATCCTGTCGAAATTAGGGCAATTGATCAGGCTGATAACACGATCACCACCCGATTTGACAACGGGGGGTTTACACAACATTCAGATGACCTGTTTGAAATGGATATCCCCGAGGATGCAGAAAGGATTGATTTACGTCACGGTTCCTGATGACAAAACGCTCTCTAAACATTCTTATCTCAATTCTTGTAGCCGGACTATTTATCTGGCTGGCAGTACGAAATATAGATTTGAGAGAAGTTTGGGTTCAAATGCAAAGAGTCACCTTCTATTGGCTACCACCTTTTATAGTCGTTTTAGCCGGAAGTCATTATTTACGTGCTGAAAGATGGCGCCTTCTGCTTAATAAGGAGCAGCGAAATATTCCCCGTTCTACTCTTTTTGCAGGGGTGATGCTCGGCTATATGGTAAATAATATAATACCGCGTTTAGGCGAAGTATCTCGCCCGGTGTACGTAGCAAAAAAACACGATCTCAGCTCAGGGAATATGTTGGGTACCATTGTTCTTGAAAGAATCATTGACGTTTGTACTATGTTTTTGCTGATGGTGTTCATCGCCTTCTATATTAGCCGCGATTTTGGAATACTTGAACAAATTTTCGGAATTGAAAGCTGGAGCT
Source organism: Balneolaceae bacterium (assembly GCA_041747055.1). Taxonomy (GTDB): domain Bacteria; phylum Bacteroidota; class Rhodothermia; order Balneolales; family Balneolaceae; genus SW132. Next base: position 25,930 of record JBGTFX010000321.1, on the reverse strand, counting down.
TCTTTACATATCTGATTATCCCCGCAATTATTTTAATGCTTGTAGCCGGTATTGTCATTTTTTATAAACTGCTCGTTTGGATTGATTCGAAACAGATGATTGAAAATCCATTCCTGCAAAAAGTAATTAAATTAAGTCGATCGTTTGGTGAAGGGATGATCTCCATCAAGCATGTGGATAACTGGCCGATGTTTTTACTGTTAACTGCAGGTATTTGGACTGGATATATCATAATGACCTACATTCCGTTTTATATGTTGGATTTACAGGATCAGTTCGGGCTTATTCCTGCTGATGCCATTGTTTTGACTCTTGTTTCCTCTATTGGAGTTAGCATTCCCACTCCGGGCGGCATCGGGTCTTACCATCTTTTGATGCAGCAAAGTATGTGGTTGTTGTATAGTGTTCCGTTAGTAACGGCGTTAACCTATGCCACGGTTGTTCATGCAGCCTCTGTTTTACTGGTTTTCATCATTGCTCCGGTGGCTTTATGGTGGGATAAATATTATACACTCAAAATAGCGGGCACTCGTTGATTTACTTTGGGAACAAAATTTTCTAATTAAGTACATGGTTTTACCGGGAACTCTGCAACTACCTCAAAAAAATTGTTATTTTCCAACGTGGAACTAATCACATTTACGAAACGAATGTCTCGAAAACTCTTTATTACTTTCTTTGCTTCAATCGCTCTAATTCTGTCCATCTCAACGGTGAACGCTCAGGAAGGCGCCACCCAGCCCGATCGAACTCTTTTGCCCGAAATTGATCCGCAGGACATTGAAATTCGAAGTCAGTTTCAGGCACGTTTTCCCGGTTTGCGCAGGCAGCCTATTCTTGGCTTTAACCCCGTACCACGTGTTTTTCAGATTGATCCAAACCGAAGGCCGTTTATTGAATCGGAAGAAGCGGTGGCGGCAAGTATTCCTGTGGGAGAATTGGACCGTCCTGAACCTCCAGTATATCGTGCTCTTACTTACGCAAATCCTAACAATGGATTTGCCCGATTAGGTGTTGGCAGCCACATCACACCGGAAGCGGATGTATATGCCATTACTAATTTGGGCCGCGGACAATGGGTTTCAGGAAATATCAACTATCGGTCTACTGAAGGACATTTAGATGAGCAAAACAGCTCGTTTCGAAATTTTAATACAGATATCCGATCACAACATCGACTTTCTAATCGCAGTACAATTAGATTGAATACAGGCGTATTTTCTGATTTTAATCATCTTCCAATTACGAGAATTTCCGGAACTATTGTTGATGGGGAACAGGGAAGGATTGCAAACAACGGAGTTTATTTAGGCAGTACTTTTTCTTCAGCACGAAATTCTATTGCGGGTTTTTCTATTTCAGCGAATGGCTATTTGAATCAGTTTGATGTTACTGAATCAGTAACCAATCAGGCGGGGTCACCCGGTGAATGGGGAATTTCTGCAGGCGCCAATTATTCATGGTTGGGTTCTAATATTGAAGAGGTGTTCGGCATATATGTAAATTCTGACTTTGGTGGGATTGAAACCATTGGTTCAGAAATGAATTCTTGGAGCGATTCACAGCTCGGAGCATCCTACAGCAGACTATACAACTATCAAACAGATGTGAAAGCCAGTCTCGGGGCATCTTATGTGACAGATGCGTTCAACAGTGGCACTTTTTATGTCGCTCCCCGGGTTGAGGTAACACACACTCTTTTTGATGGAATGGATCTCCGTGGATTAGTTTCGGGTAGTCCGGATCATCGATCATTAAAAGAACTTCAGACGCAAAATCGGTTTATCAATCTCGAAGATCCATTACGGCATCAATACAATTTGCGCGGTTTGGCCGAGGTGATTATTGAACCTCTTAGCGGAACTACGTTTACGGGAGGAGCCAGTTATCAAGACATCAAACAGTATGCAGTCTTCACAAATGATAAACCTGCTTTAGGTGGTAACCTTGTACAGGGGTCTTATGATGTAAGTTATGATAATGCTTCATTTTTAAAGGTATATGGAGCGTTTTCGCAACAATTGGTTGCCGATAAATTTTGGGTTGATGTAGATGGTTTTTGGCAACGTCCGCGACTCTCCGGTGGCGAAAAAATACCCTTTGTAGAGGCTCTTGGCGTTCGTGGTGCTCTATCCTGGCGGCCCGTTGCACAGCTTTTGCTTGAAGGCTGGGGGGATTTTTCGGGCAGCAGATTTAATCCAAATGGAGACGATCTTTCTTCTTATTTTCTGCTTGGTGGAAAATTCGAGATATCTATCACCGAAAATGCCGGTATTTACGGTAAACTGCTTAACATTACTGATCAGCAATATGAGATTTGGGATGGATATCGCGAAAGAGGCTTTCAAGGATTCGTAGGAATCACATATCTATTTTAAAACTATGAAATCAAAATTTATTAATGCGTTTAAAGACGTCTTAAGAGAACAGATAATGGATAAAAATACTGTTCAATTAGACGGACTCGGCCAGTTTGAAGTTGTTCACAAAAAACAGACTCAAAAAAAATATGAGAATGGCAGGGTTGCGATGATGCCCCCGGCTGATGTTGTAGAATTCAAATCTCAAATCAGAAAGGCAGATGAAGATAAATAAAGAGAAACTCGTTGAACTTTTGGTTGAAAAAACCGAAATGGAGAAGGCTGAAGTTGAAAGCCAGCTAAATGAATTAATTAAGCGAATTACCGATGCCGCTAAACGAGGAAAAGCTCTTGAAATTAAAGGGTTTGGCCTGTTCTATTTTGATGAAAACGGAGATTTAAAATTTGATCCGGCCGATGAACTGAAAACAGAGGTCAATTTTAAATATGCCGGAATGGAGCCGGTGGAATTAAAGCCACCGCGGGATACATCAAAAGAAGATGTTGACGAACCGTTATCCGATGAAGATATTTTTGGTATTGAAGATGAGCTGATTGCTGAGGAAGAAGGAAAGGGCGAGATCAACTTTGATGAATTCGATCACGACAAAAGCGATGATTCAGATGATGAAGACAATCCTTTTGCCTCTCTATTGGAGGACGTGTCTTCAGGCATGAAAGAAGAAAGTGAAAAAGAAGTGAAAAAGGCAGGAACCGCTCTGAATGTTTCAACTCCAAAAAAGTCAGCTAAAAAAGCGCCGCAAAAGAAAACGACATCAGCAACGAAAAAAACAAAATCATCCGGACAAAAAGATCCGGTAATGACAGTCGTGTTTATTTTATTGGGTGTTATTGTGCTGGCAGGTGGATATTTTATTATCAATGATTATCTAAGTGCACCGGAACAATCACCTAATGTAGAAAGACAGATTCAAACCCAAGAGCCTCCCGCTGTAGCCGAACCGGATTTAACACAAGTGGAACCTGAGGCCGAAGATGAAGTAGAAGAATCCGTACCGGTGGAAGAATCAACAACAGAAGCCCCTGCTCTGCCTACCTATGGCCTGTATGGTGATATTGTGGAATCAGGAAATAATGGATATACCATTGTGCTGCACTCTCTAAGGAGCGAAGCACGAGCCAATGAAATCGCCGGCGAGCTCAAAGATGACGGTTACAGAACAATGGTAACCGGACGCACTGTCGAAGACAGAGCGGTTTTCAGGGTTAGCGTGGGACAATTTCCATCTATTTCTGATGCACAGGCAGAAGCGGCAGAATTACCAACTCCTTACAACGAACAAAATTTTATACAACGCATTCGCAATTAACATCTATAATTAAATGAATATCATCTCTCTACTTTTATTACAACAAACCGCTGAAGAAGATACCTTAGCTCAACTACTCGCCGAAGATTCTTCAATGTCTTTTTACGAAATTATTGCTCAGGGTGGAGTTATCATGATTCCACTGTTTATTCTTTCTGTTTTAGCTATTTACGTAATTGCTGAGCGCTGGAGAACATTAAATAATTCAGTAATGGATGTGGAAACGATGCTGGGCAATATTGAAGCAATGTTAAAATCCGGAAGCCAACAAAAAGCTGTGGATTATTGCGATCGGTTTGATAAGCCTCTTGCCCGAATATTAAAAGCGGGTATTAAACGCCTTGGCCGACCGATTCGTGATATTGAAGAATCTATCAGCAATGCGGGTAAAAAAGAGATGTATCACCTTGAGAACCGGATGAATTGGCTTGCGACTATTGCAGGGGTTGCTCCCCTCATTGGGTTTACCGGAACGGTTACGGGTATGATTCGTGCATTTATGGATATTCAATCCCTTCAGGGAAATGTGAATCCAAGCGTGTTGGCCGGAGGAATCTGGGAAGCATTAATTACAACGGCAGCCGGATTGATTGTGGGAATTATCGCCTACGGATTTTACAACTTTCTGCTTGGGAAAATAAACCGAATGATTTTTGAACTGGAAAACGCATCGGCAGATTTTCTGGACCTGCTGCAAACTCCGGCACCAAAAAAACGAACAGAGGCATAACGATGGATTTCCGCAAAGATCGTATGATCAAGGAGCCTCTTACGATGTTCTCTCAGTCATCACTGACGGACATTATTCTGCTTCTTTTGATCTTTTTTCTGTTAACATCGTCGTTTGTTTCAAACTTTGGCATTAAGGTAAATATCCCTCAGGCCGAAACCGGAACAACCACCGAAGCCCTGCAAATTTCTGTAGCCATTACCAGTGAAGGCAACTTTTTTGTGGATGGCGATCAGATAGCAAGAGGTAGTTTATCAAATGCCATTCGGGAAGCAAATCAGAGAAAGCCAAATAGTACGTTAGTAGTTCGCGCCGATAAAGACGCAAAGGTAGATGACGCCGTTTATGCTATGAACATCGGACGCGCACTAAATTTAAACATTGTAATGGCCACGGAAAGTCAGTCGAATTAAATGCTGGACTGGATAAAACATAACATAGACGAGGAAGATCGTTTTGGTTTGGGAGTTACGGGTGCACTGCACATAATTCTGCTGATCATTGCGCTTCTTTACACAATCAGCTTCGATGTTGAGAATCGTCCGGCCTATATGGAAGTCACCCTTGGTGAATTCCGCAGTGGAGCCCTGGCCGAATTTGCCGAAGAGCAAGCCGAAGAAGTTGCCACGCGCCCGAATCCAGCTGAGGAACAACCTGAAGTACCCGATCCCGAAATTACCCAGCCTACCGAAACTCCCCAACAACCTGAAGATGAAGCTACAAAACCTGTAGAATTACCTGAGGAAGTGGAGCCGATTATTGATGATGAAGTAATTGAAACACCAGAAACGGACATTATTGATCCCCAAAATGTTGACGTAACTGAAGAAATTGAGGTAGAAGATACTCCTCCACTTTCTGTTGACGCCGAACAAGTTCAGGAGGGAGTTGTTGAAAGTGGTGATGTGGATGGTAATAAGGGCGATATTGATGTAGATGCCGGAACCGGTACAAACCCGGACAGATCCGCGCCCTACGATTTACAGTGGGAAGGAGAATTGGATCGATCCCCCATGGTTCAGCCCTTGCCAAGTAACCAAACCAATGAAGAGGCTGTTATTACCGTACGTTTTGAAGTAAATCCCGACGGCTCCCTTGGTCGTGTCATTCCGGTTCGAAAAATGAACCCGGAATTGGAACGGGAAGTGATGAGAACCCTTCGCAGCTGGAGATTTTCACGCCTGCCCTCAAGCGTCCCCCAGGAACCCCAATGGGGAACCATTACCTTTCGATTTGTGCTTGATTGAATTCAAAAAATGCATTTTTTGATACTTTTAGTTCTACATCTCTAATCGTATCTCAGTGTAACTTTTTTTCAAAAATAAAAGAGTGTATTGTGCAATTTTTCTCATATCAAAGCAATGACTATATTTGGTTGGTTTAAATTGAATATTATCCTACTTAATGAGCTCACTTGCAAAAGACCTCTCTAATCCAAAATCGACATTAGAGGAGTTCTCAGATTTGTGTATTCGTGTATTACAGTACATGCCAAATGTTATTTCTGAAAAAGTACAAGTAAGAGATGATTATGTTATAAACATATCTGACATTGCCGGTCAAAAAAAATTTGTAAGACCAATTAATACAAAATTATTTCTAGATAATCCTGAGGATTTTAAACTGGCTTATACAGAATTAATCACGCTATTGGATGGGGTAAAAAATGGGAATAGAAATTTTACTGATGCTGACCACTTATTAGTAAACCGAACTCTTTACACTATACAACAATCTATTGGTGCTGGATTAGATCTAGTTCTAAATCCTAATAGTGCTCGTAAACATGTTGGTAATAGACTCGAGGAATTATTGCGAACAACTATTGACCATCTAGGTGTCACAAATAAGAAAATTACTTTTAAAATTCCTTATGAAAGTGAAGAAGGAGAAAAACTTTATAGGTGTGAAACAGATCAGATTATTTCTCCCTATGCCAAGGTAAAATCTACAACTAATAAACTTGCTAAAAATGAGGTGTTACTTTCTTTTAAAACCTCTTCTAAAGATAGAATGGGTAAAATTTTTCTTGATAAATTGCTAATGGAGCAATTCTCAGGTCATAAAGTTAAAGTTGTTGGGATTTTTTTAAATGATGTGCAGCGTAAAGGTAGGGATAATATTAGCTACACATTAGTTTCAGGATTATTTATGGTTTATACGAAATTCTTAACCAAATTGGATGGAGTTTATTTTTTAGATCCTCCTCCAAATACTTATTTGAACCCGTATAAAAATCATATTTTTCCTTTTTCAGAATTCATAATAAACGATATTTGGGAATTATTAGAATGCTAACCTCTCAACTTTAGCCGTCTTTGATTACTTTCTCTTTCATCAACAGCTGAATTAATTCTTGATATATGTTCAAGATCAGTTACACGTTTTTTAATTGTCTCACAATACTCATCAGAAATATCAGTACCCATCCAATTCCGATTATAAGCCTCTGCAACAGCATAAGTTGTGCCTGATCCCCCGAAAGGATCTATTACTAAATCACCTTCATTTGTAGACGCTAAGATGAATTTTTTGACTAATTCGACAGGCTTTTGAGTGGGATGATCCATTCTTTCCCAGGAACCATTTGATAGCGTTGGAATCTCAAGTACATCTTTCGGTTTTGCTCCCTTAGGATGTGGTTGCCAGGTATATTTCTTGTCGTTCCCGTTGTTATACTGAGAAGATTCTGCTTGAGTACGCTTCGGATATTTTAGGGTATGTTCATTATATGGAATACGCACTTCATCTATATTAAAAGTAAAGTTCTTACTTTTTCTAAAATGAATTATACTTTCATGTGATCGACCCCACTCCTTACCAAGATTGGCTTTATTTCTATAAAACCAAACAAGCCATTTAGCACCGGAAAAAATATCACTTGCAGCCCATTTAATATCTGCTATAATTTCGGAAAACCCACATACATACAAATTCCCCGTTTTCTTTAGTACTCTATTGGATTCTCTAATCCAATCCAAACTCCATTCGACATATTCTTTTTGACTTGAAAACGTATCCCACTCCGCTTTTTTTATGTTGTATGGCGGATCAGCAAATATTAAGTCAACAGATTCAGATTCCAATGATTTAAGAAATTCTAAAGCATCAATATTAAAAAGTTTACCTAATTTTGTTTCAAAGAAAGGAGATAGAGCATTATCAATCCCATTTTCTTGAATTTTTAAATAGTTTACACTTGGTTCTGTAACTGAAAACTCTTCAATCTTGTCTTTACTATAAACTCTGTAATTATTTATAGGATGTCGCTCCGAAGGAAACTTGCCGGAATTGTCCCAGCGCCTCAAGGTATCTTTACTTACATTCAATTTTTCTGCGGCTTCACCAATATTATAGTAGTCTTGCATACTTTTTATTAATTTCCCAAAGGTTATGCAAGATTATACAACATTGGTCATAATTAGTCAATAAGTTAAAGGCTTGAAACAAGATTATTACTGGAGGAATGATAATGAGTAAAGATGATTTAGAAATTTTTTATTGATCAGAAGAAAGCGGAAAGTCCCGAGTTTGCAGAGAATTTCGAGGAAGGATATCTCAATTTTAAAATTGGAGTGATTCTTCGCCAAGCCCGTGAACAGATGTGTGCCACACAGGCTGATGTGGCTGAGAAACTTAATACGACAAAATCTGTGATTTCCAGAATGGAAAATCACGCCGAGGATATTAAGCTTTCTACTCTTACCAAATACGCTAAGGCATTGGGCAAAAAGGTAAAGCTCGAAATTTAATAGTGATCAATGCCTTCCGGGTTAAACTGTTGAGGTTTTTCCATACTTTATAGTTAAATCACTTAACTGTTCACACCACAATTTTGCTCTGCTCATGAGTTTGGATTTCGACCGAGATTCGTTTCAAAAATATCTGCACCAAGCCGTTGATGCTGTTTCTGACCTTTACGAAAACAAGCTAAATCGGCGGGTATTTGCCGGAAAGTCACCTGATGACGTTCTTTCTGCATTTGATGAAAACCTACCCGAAGAAGAAACATCCGTCGAAACGCTGCTGGAGAAAGTGCGCGCGGACGTGATTGGTTCTGCCACAATGAACATCGGCCCTCGATATTTTGGGTACATCACCGGTGGTGGGAATCAGGTGGCGATTATGGGAGATTTGATCAGCAGCGCGCTCAATCAAAATAATTTAAAGTGGCACTCCTCTCCCATCAGCACGGAAATGGAAAAGCTGGTTATCCGCTGGGTTTCGCAATTTATCGGCTACCCTGATCATGCCTCCGGAGCTATTCTGGACGGAGGATCAACGGCGAATTTCAACTGTCTTGCCGTGGCCCGGAAAAATATGGCTGATGAATCCGTCGCAGCAGATGGAATGTACGGTCAAAATCCGATGACCATCTATGTATCAGAAGAAGGCCATTCCAGCTTTGATAAAGCCGTAGATATGCTTGGGATTGGAAAGAAGTATCTGCGCAAGATTCCTGTGAACCAGCAGTTTCAGATTGACGTAAATAAGCTCGAAGAAAAGATTGTTCAGGATAGATCCGTCGGACTCAATCCGATTTGTCTGATCGGAATTGCCGGAACCACAAATACCGGCGCGATAGATGATTTGGAATCTCTCGCTGATGTGGCTAAAAAGCACAACCTGTGGTATCACGTGGACGCGGCTTATGGAGGGCCGGCTGCGGCGATTGACTCCGTTAGAAGTCAATTTTCAGGCTTGGAAAAAGCGGATTCAATGGTGATCAATCCACACAAATGGTTGTATGTTCCGTTTGAAGCCGCATGCATTTTGGTGAAAGAGCCGGAGAAACTGCGAAAAACCTTTAGTCACCTGCCTAATTACCTGAAATCGGACAATGGCGACGATGGCAGAACGGACATGATGGAGTACCAGCTGCCGCTCACAAAAAGTTTTAAGTCGCTGAAAGTATGGATGACCCTAAAAACTTACGGTGCAAAACGACTTCGTGAAACCATTCAGTCTGATATTGACAAAGCCGCCTACCTTGTTGAATTGATTGAAAACTTAGATGAATTTGAACTCCTTGCTCCTGTTCCCCTTTCCATCGTTTGCTTTCGATATGCGCCCAATCATTTGGATGAAAATCAAATCGAGAAAGTGAATCAGCAGCTAATTACTGAAATTGAAGCTGATGGGCGGATATTTTTAACCGGAACCAAGATACATGGAAAAACAGCGTTGAGGGTATGTATCATCAACCCCCGAACCACCCGAAAAGACGTGGAATTTATTTTAGAAGTGGTACGCGATCTTGGCGGGAAAATGGTGTAGAGTACACCTACTCATTAATGGATTATTAACTCTTTAAGTTTTAAAATTCCTGAGTAACTTGTTTCAAGTCAGTGATATAATCAACATCAAATAAAAACAGGGAAATGAAATTATTGATTACGCTACTCTTGGCACTCTTTCTAATCTCGTGCGGAGAAAGAACGGAACAGGAACAACAGCCATTTGAGGCCTTTTTTGCCAATTTGAGTGAACATTGTGGGAATGCCTATCCCGGGGGACTTACTTTAGAGCCTGAAGGTGATGAAATGCTGTCGGGTGATGAGCTGCTGATTGTGCATTTTAGAGAGTGTGCTGATGATCAGCTGAAGCTGCCGTTCCACATCGAATTGGATGATGATGAATGGAACCGTTCTCGTACCTGGATTTATACGAAGCATAATGATGGCCTTGAGCTTCGTCACGATCACAGAATGCCGGATGGCAGCGAGGATAATGTAACGATGTACGGCGGATACTCAGTGGAAGGTGGTACTGCGATGCGTCAGGAATTTAAGTCCGTTCCCCGCAGTGAAGAGATGGGACATTTCCGCGGATGGAGAATCGAAATTGAACCAGGCGAACGCTACACCTACGGCACAATTCGTGATACGACCTGGAGCTGGCGCGTAGATTTTGACCTTTCAGAGCCTATGGATGAAACCCCACCGGCGCCTTGGGGGCATGAATAAATTATAGAAATTAGCATTTTAGTGAGGGGCTAAATCCAGTTTAGTAACTCACTATTAGTGCCTTTAACTTCTACATATTCTTCGAAAATTTCGCTGAGTGTTGAATCTTTCTCCAGATTTTTACGGCTTTCTGCATCAAGATAAGCGAGGATTTTCCCTTTATGAAGAATGGCAATATCATCACACAAATTTTCTACAACCTCAAGAATGTGACTGGTGATAAAGACTGTTATTCCCTTCTCTTTTAGCCTTCTCAGTACTGCTTTCATTCTTCCAATAGAGATGACATCCACACTTTCAAACGGTTCATCTAAAAAGAGAAGTTTTGGCTCGGTGAGAATTGCGGTGCAAAAAGCCAGTTTCTTCCGGCTGCCCGATGAAAGCTGCCGGGATTTTACATGCATAAATTTATCGATTTCGAAATAGGTAAAAAGCGACTTAATTTTTTCATTCAGCTCATTGGTCTCTACTCCATACATCTCGCATACATAGGTTGTGAACTCGTAACTTGTAAAGTTTTCGAATAACAGCGGTGGCTGAAGAACAGAGGCAACATCTTTTTTGATGTTAATTTCATTCTGGGCATTCAACTCCATATCGTTGATGAAAATGGTGCCGTGGTTATAATCAAGCAGACCGGTGAGTATTCCGATGAGGGTACTTTTCCCGGCGCCATTAGGACCAATCAACCCAAAAATAGAACCTGCCGGTACTTCAAGATTGAGATTTTCCAGCACCGGTGTTGCATCGTAGGATTTTGAAAGATCCTGAATTTTTAGAGCTCGTTCCATAATTTGGGGACTACATGGGTTTTAAAGAGAAATTTCATGTTGGAAATACGTCGAATAAAAAAGTAAATAAGTAAACCATTAACTGTGGCTAAAAGCGCAATATGCAGCCATTGAAAGGGATCAAATACGATAAAAGAAACAAGGCCCAGGAGCAGGACCATAAACATACCTGTAAAAGATACCGAAGCGGGTACCACCGAGTTTGAAATGGACATGAGCGCAACATCATTAATTTTTTTATAGTTTTTTATTGAACTCAATAGCAGGTAGTGCAGAAAAATGAAGCAGATAAAGATAAATCCAAGATAGATTTGCACCATTGTAACCATCGAATCGAAGAAAAATGGGATGGCAAACGTAATCAACAAGAGACTGCCGAGAGAAGAGATCAACACAGCTTTAATACGGTGCCAAACTAACCCATCATTTGAAATAGGACTTTGGAGCATAAGCAGTAGTTCACGGTTTTCAAATCCAAACATGTTGGTCATAAATAACATGAGCAATAGTACTGGAATAATGGTAAGAAACACGGGAACCATAAAATCCCCTATAATTGTACCATCATTGAACATGAAAATGTAGAGTCCGGAGATAAAAAAGGTGATTAAAATCTGCGTTTTGGTATAGGAATGGCTCCAGACCGTATAGAAAAATTTACCTCCCTGCTTGCCAAATACTCGTTTAAAAAATGGAAGCTGAGAATTTTTTTGATCTGATGTAGCCGTAGACAACGGCATCAAAAGTGCAGTTCGGGTTTGAAGGGCTAAATCTCTGTAAAGAAAGAAAATTGCGGCAATTAAGATTCCTATTGCTCCGGCCGTTACCGTTGGGTTAGACAGGCTCGCTGATAAGAAATAGAGAAGTCCGCCAGGAGAATATTTTAACCAACCGATTATTTGATCAATGAAAACCTCGGGGTGATTAACGATTGAGCTAAAATTAATGTAGGGACGAGTAATGATGATTATGACAATGACACCTGCCAAAGCAATATTTACCCAATGCAACTTGTTTTCCAACACATTTTTAAAGCGCCATTTAAGGGCATTAAAAAACCCATAGTTTACTATCACCATCAAACAGATAACAAGAAAATTCATAGTTGATGCAGCCAAAAAACCAAAATAAACCAGCCAAAATAGGTTGAAAAGAAGGTTCACCGGCTGTAAAAATCCGGCAAGATTCATGTATTTGGATAATTTTGTGATAGGAAAACCAAAGGCCAGAAATTTCTGATTATCCTGAAGACGCAGACGGCTGATTTTTGTGAAAGTAAGGTTCGAAATCCATATAGCATTGATGAAAACAAGATGCATCAAATATTGCGCATCGGGTGTAACCCATGGGTATATCTCCTGAACAGATTCGAGGCTTGGTGCAAACATAATGGCAAAAGCAACCAACAGGAGTTGCCCAAAAATAAGGATTCCAAACAGGCCATAAATAGCCATGGCTAAAAGTTCTGAGCCTTTTATGGACCGCCACCAAAGAGTAGCATTTATGTTGAGAAAAAGTTTAAACAAAGAGCGTTTTTTTAAAAGTCATTCCAGAGTTGAATTAATATCCGTTTACGAAATCCAACGGCTAAAAGATCTAAATTTTTCCAAATATAGATACCGATGGCGCCAATTAATCCGGTCATTACCCATGTTCGATAGATATCTAATTCTTCGAGCGGGACAAAAACCGTATAACCGAGCACAAAAATAATCATCGAAATGGTAAAAGTAACTTTTTGCGGGATTATTGGGTGCTTATAACTAAACGTACTGTAACGGGCAGTTTCGTATTGATAAAATGAACTCCACAGAAAAAAGAGCATAAAACAGAGAAAAAAGAACGTGTTGGCTATATAGATGCTGAATACGGTTCCAAAATCGGGGAGATAGAGCAGCTCAAATATAGTGATACCATAAAATATGAATAATGGTATAGTGATGATCCCTAAAAAACGTTCCTTTAATTGTTGCTCAAATGAAACAGGAAGCTGTTGATGAAGCAACATTTCGCGATGTTCATAACCAAACATATTTGCCATACCCATTGCTAAAAGTGCTACGGGAATAGCTGCCAGCATGGTCGGAACCAGTATATCGGTGATGATTCCAAAATCGATATAAAGGAGGATAGGGATATAAACTAAGGGAATAATTAGAATTGCAACAAGCTGGAGCTTATTGTATGGATGGATAATCACATAATAAAAATATTTTCCCGCATTGGCTCCCAGCACTTTTTGGAGAAAAGCCCATAGTCGGCTCACGTTTTGCTCAGTTTTGCTGAAGAATGGGTTTAGCAGACCTGAAAGTGTTTTGTAATAGTGGTCCCTAAAGATGAGGAAGACCAACAGAACAGTGAAAAATAGCAGCACAGATGATAACAGCCATTGGTGCTGGTACGTTGCCGATTGAAAGAGTAATCCGCCCGGAAGCCAGTATAAAACATCCATAATCTGGGTGAGTTCGATGGCTACATTTTGGAGGATAGATTGAGTTTGTCGGGAGATAATAGCTAACAAAGTTCCTACACCAATCAGTACAAAAATTGCACTGGAAATCATCAGGCGAAATTGCCTTTCAACAAGTTTTAAAAACCGCTGTTTGATAGAGAAAATTACAGCATAATTGAGCAATACAGCACAAACAAGAACCGGAATATTCCAAAGACTGTTAATCTGAATCCCTAAAAAAACCAGCCATGTCAGATTGTAAATTATATTTACAGGATGATAAAGGCTCATTAGATTCAGGTGCCATGCTAACCTGCCTGCCGGATACCCAAAACCGAGGAGCTTTCTATTTTCTTCTACATTCAACAACCTTGTACTGGTAAAAGAGAAGTGCATGATCCAAAATACATTGGCAAACGTCAGTAGAATTACCTGGTGTACTTCAGGAGTTAACCATGAGAGGTCAATTTGAAAATTAACTGTACTGTCGAGAAATACCACAACCAGAGCGGTTCCCATAATATTGAAAAACATCCCCAGAAGAAAAATACAATACCCTATAAATAGAGCTGTCTGAAAACCGGTAAGGCGGTCTAAAAACAGTTTCCAATTTAAAAAGAGTAATTTTGAAAGCATGGGATAGCTTAAAATATTTCTGCTGTCATAAAAAAAGAGCCTTAAAAAAAGGCTCTTTTATAATACGAATTAAGATATGTTTTATGCAGATTAAAACATTATTCCGGCAGTAAGTGAGAGAACTCTGTGTTTGGAATCCTGACCATCAAAAGCATCAACTAAACCTAGTCCGTATCGGGCCTGAACATTAAGTTTTGTTAGCCCCAGGTTGAAATCAACACCAACACCGGCAAGTAGCCCAAAATCAACTGATTCGGTTGCATCATCTAAATCTATAGCCCCACTTTCTCCTTCAAATTCAGAATTAAGCAGGAAACCGGCATAGGGGCCTATCACAAACGATGGGGAAATAGGTCCGGGAGGGCCAAGTGAAAATTTTGCTAATACCGGAACTTCCAAATAATCCAATTTTAATGTTCCTGAAGTTTCAAATCCTTTTTGCGAATAATATGCCCCGGTTTCGATTCCCAACGGCAGTAACGGAAGTCCTAAATCAATAACAAGACCTCCAATAAATCCGGTGCGGGCATCCGCATCTCCGTCACTTAAATTTGCAAAATTCACACCTCCTTTTATCCCAAAATTTACAGGGCTTTGAGCTTCAGCAGTCTTAGCAAATCCTGCCAGTAAAAATAGTGTGATAATTATGTAGGATAGTTTTTTCATATTTTGGTTTAATTAATGAATGTTTAGGTATAAAGAGTTCTGCTCACTTTCTTTGTTACAAATAACATTTTGCAACAGGAAAAGTAAAGGATATTTAATGGATAATAAAAAAGAGGGTAGATTCCCGACCTTTTGTTTATTTATTCCCACCACTTGGCAAGCTAATCCCAAATGTAATTGAAAAAACCCTGTTTTTGCCTGATTGATCTTCAAATACATCAGCCAAACCAAAGTTGTATCTTGCATCCATAGTAAAGATGGAATCACCCACTTCAATATCCAGGCCACCACCGAAAGCAAAGCCGTAATCAATCTGTTCGGTTTGATTTACATTTCCACCACCAAGAATACCTCCACCTTGTTCAGCATTTAATCGATATCCTGCATAAGGACCTGCAAAAAGATTTGGAACGGTGGTGGCATTTTGAGATAGAGCGAATTTGAATAGAACAGGAATTTGTAAATAATCGATTTTGACTTCATTCCCATTATTCTCTCCACCCTGCTGGCTGTAAAGCGCTTCGGGCTGAATGGAAAGACGTGAGTCCGGAATGCCAAATTTGGCAAAACCACCAATGACAAATCCTGTACGCGTGTCAAAATTGCTGTTAGATATTGTAGCAAAGTTCAATCCGCCTTTCACACCTGTTTTAACGGCGTTCTGGGCTGAAAGGGTTGTAAAAGCTGTTGCAAAAAATAGAACGGTAGACAATAGTAGAATTCGTTTCATAGAGTATATCTTTGTGTTGTAATTCAATGTAAAGCAATGATATGTACATAACTTATCGATTTTTGTTTCTCCAAAATAGGAGATGTGTATGACGATAGGTGATAATAAAGGTTACAGATAATTATAAAAGCTCTTTCAAAAACTGACCGGTAAAACTCTCCTTAATTTTTACAATATCCTCGGGAGTTCCCGTTCCAACAACCTGTCCCCCGCCAAATCCACCTTCAGGGCCAATATCTATAATCCAGTCGGCTGATTTTATCACATCCAGGTTATGTTCAATAATAATCACAGAATGTCCCTGCTCCACCAGTTCATTAAATGAGTTTAGAAGTTTAGCTATATCTTCGAAATGAAGACCTGTTGTGGGTTCATCAAAAAAGTAAAGGGTTTCCGATGAGTTTGTTTTTGAAAGAAACTTCGCCAATTTTACGCGTTGCGCTTCCCCACCGGAGAGCGTTGTGGCACTTTGACCCAGCTTTAGATAACCAAGGCCTACATCTTCGAGCGGTTGTAACTTGTTTGTAATGGATGCCTCATCCACAAAAAACTCAATGGCATCGCTGATACTCATCTCTAATACATCGTGGATGCTTTGCCCGCGATAGTGAATTTGTAAGACATCTTTCCGGTAGCGTGTGCCGTTGCACTCTTCGCAAACAAGTTCTATATCAGCCATAAACTGCATCTCTATTTTTTGAACCCCCTCGCCCTGACAACTTTCACACCGCCCGCCCGGTACATTAAATGAAAAGTGGCCCGGCGTATATCCCATGATTTTGGACTGACGCGTTCCCGCAAACACATTGCGAATTCCATCGAATGCTTTAGTATAGGTAGCCGGATTCGATCTCGATGATCGTCCAATCGGACTTTGATCCACCATTTCCACCGATTCCACAAATCGCATTCCGTGAATTCCTTTGTTACGCCCAATTTTTTCCTTCCAGGTACCAAGTTCTTTTTGAATGTGGGCGTAAAGAGTATCATGTACCAGAGTTGATTTTCCTGATCCCGAAACTCCCGTTACACAAATCAGCTTGCCAAGCGGAAACTCAACATCAATGCTTTTTAAATTGTGCTCTGATGCACCCTTCACCTCAATTATTTTTCCATTTCCCTGCCGCCGTTTTTTGGGAACGGGAATCTCTGTCTGGCCACTGAGATATTTTCCGGTCAGCGTTTTTGATTTTAGGAGCTCTTCATAAGGGCCGCTAAAAACAATTTCACCGCCATAAGTTCCTGCAAAAGGGCCAATGTCGATAATATTATCAGCAGCTTTCATCATCTCGGGATCGTGTTCAACCACCAGCACAGTATTTCCAATATCGCGAAGGGATTTTAATATGGTAATCAATCGATCATTATCACGGGGATGAAGCCCTATGGTCGGTTCATCTAATACATACAGACTTCCAATTAGCGAACTGCCTAAAGAGTTTGCCAAGCTAATCCGTTGAGATTCTCCACCACTCAGGGTATTTGTCTGGCGGTCAAGGGTTAAATAATCAAGCCCAACTTCGTCCAGATATTTCAGGCGTTTTCGAATTTCATATAAAATCTGTCCGCCCACTTCTTTTTCGAAATTGCTGATCTCCAGATCATCAAAAAATGCACGTGCGTGGCCGATTGTCATCTCCGAAACTTCACCAATGTGATGATCACCTACTTTTATATATAACGCATCTTTACGAACCCGGTATCCCTCGCAATCGGGACATCGGCTGTAGCCACGGTAACGCGAATAAAAAACGCGCATATGCACTTTGTAAAATTGACTTTTCACATCATCAAAAAATCCCCGGATACCGATAAACTCGTCTTTCCCATCCCACAAAATTTTCCGCACGTCCTTACTTAATTCCTTATAAGGAATATCGATTGGCAGCTGATGGCGCGCCGCAACTTTGATAAAATCTCTCAGGTGTTTGTTGAATTTAGGAGAATCAAAAGGTGCAATGGCTCCATTCCTCAGCGTTTTATCATGATTGGGAATAACCAGATCTTCATCAATCCCGGAAACCCGGCCAAATCCCTCACAAGTATTACAGGCGCCAAACGGATTGTTAAATGAGAACATTTGCGGAGTTGGCTCCATAAATTCCATACCGTCCCGCTCAAATCGTTCGCTAAATGTGAGCTCCTCACCGTCACGGATTTTCACTCTGCATCGACCATTTCCCTCACGAAAAGCTGTCTCCAGAGAATCCGCAATTCGGCTGTGGGTTGCATCATCATCTTTAAGAGCCAAACGGTCAATTAAAACCCGGTACTGCTTCGGCTTTAGCTTTTTCGGGTTGATGTCGTCGCGCGAAAGATCGATCATCGACTCGCCATCAACCTTTAACAATCGGGTTAGTCCCTTCTCCTTTAGAACGTTGAGTTCGTCTTCAAGTTTGCGTCCTTCCCGTAGCTCGATTGGGAAAAGGACATAGAATTTTGTGCCTTCATCAAAAGCATCAAACAGTTCTTTGATGATACTTCGCGTAGAATCTTTTTGAACCTGTTTCCCCGATATTGGTGAAATTGTTTTACCGATTCTTGCGAAAAGGAGGCGGAAGTAATCATAAATTTCTGTAGATGTACCCACCGTAGAGCGCGGGTTTGAAGTGGTTGTTTTCTGCTGAATGGCCATGGCCGGAGAAATGCCGTGCATATAATCAACATCGGGCTTATCCATTCTTTCTAAAAACTGGCGGGCATAACTCGAAAGACTTTCAACATATCGGCGTTGACCTTCAGCGTAAATGGTATCAAATGCGAGGCTTGATTTTCCTGAACCGGATACACCGGTTATCACCGTAAGTTTATTACGGGGAATTTCAACATCGATGTTTTTAAGGTTATGAACACGTGCACCTTTAATTACTATCGGGCGATTTTGTGCCAAAGATCCGTTAGATGAACTGCCGGAATTTTTCGTGGTTGTCTCGCTCATGCAGAGTCAATTCTTAAATATTGTGTAAACAGGTTAAGATACGAAACTATTAGGCGGAATTTAATCGCTTCTTGATTTAAAATTAACAGAAGGAACTTGTAGAAGCGTTCAGATTATAATGTGTCTCAGCGATTTTCTATCCTGTGTAAATTAAAAATCGATCACTTGTAGTTTGAGTGATTAAAATTTATTATTGAGCGCGTCTGAAAATTATTTTTCAGACGATAAATCAGCAACAATGTAACCCATATATGGACGAACCCGGTAGTCATTCATATTATCAAACTTTAAAAGCCCAATCTTTCTCGTCTGCGGCTGAATTTTGTAAAACGCTTTCCATTTGAACTAAAGCTTTTTACTGAACTCCATCCGTAGCTTGATTAGGCTAACAAATAGGAGTATCAGTATGGAAAAAGAAAAGCTGTTAGAACTGCTTGAACCACAAGCATCCCAGGAAATTTTAGATACTATTCGGTCGGAAGTAAGTGAGCTGCATCCCGCTACTCTTGCTGATTTAATGGATCAGTTCGAGGATGAAGACCTTCTTCCCATCCTCAATACACTCGATATTGATCAGAAGGTTGCGGTTTTTCATCACCTGAGTGAGAACACCCAGCAGGCTCTTGCTACCTCCATGAAGTTTAGCCGATTGGTAAAATTAGTGTCATTGATGTCGCATGATGACAGGGTTGATCTTCTTCAGACTTTGGATGATGAGCTTCGTGAAACCGTTATGCGGTCTTTAGCCAAAGCTGAACGTGAAGATATTTTACGGCTTAGTAATTATGAGGAGGGAACAGCCGGCGCTGTGATGACCTCCGACTATGTGTGGGTTTACAAGGAAAACTCTGTTCGGGAAGCTATCAAAAAAATTAAACGCGAAGCTCCCGATAAGGAGACGATCTACACCATTTATGTTCTGAATGAAAACCGGGAGCTGGTTGGATTTGTGTCACTAAGAGAGCTCATGCTTGCCACATTGAATGACAAGGTGGATGATATAATGACGATCGATTTAATTACGGTTCAGGCCTCAGAATCGCAGGAGTCGGCTGCAGAAGTATTGTCAAAATATGATCTGATTGCCATTCCGGTTCTTGATGAAAATCATAAATTAATGGGCATTATCACCTTCGATGATGTGATGGATGTATTGGAAGAAGAGGCAACGGATGACTTCCACAAAATGGGATCTGTGACCCTTGGAAAAATGACACTTGCCGATGCCGGTGTGGTTCAGATGATAAAAAGTCGTTTGCCTTGGCTTTTGGTACTCGTATTTGTGAATATCTTTTCAGGTGCCGGAATTGCCTATTACGAAGGAACAATTGAAGCGATGGTTGCCTTGGTATTCTTCCTTCCATTATTGATTGGTAGTGCCGGAAACGCAGGTTCCCAAGCCGCAATGCTGATGGTTCGCGCACTGGCTACAGGTACGGTTAAAATGAAAGATTGGTTCCGTCTGCTCGGTAAAGAAGTTATAATTGCCTTCGGCATTGGCTTGCTAATGGCATTAGCTGTTTCCGGAATTGGGTTTTATCAGGGAGGAGTTAATGTCGCTATCATAGTTTCTTTAACAATGATAATTGTTGTTCTATTTGGCAGTTTAATTGGAATGTCACTCCCATTTGGGCTGCAAAAATTAAATATGGATCCTGCTATCGCGTCTGCCCCATTAGTAACGTCCATTGCCGATATTGGCGGTGTGCTGATCTACTTTGGCATTGCCACTTGGTATCTTGGGTTGTAGTGGAAGCTGGGAAAACTACAATATACCGAGCTTCGGGTTACGTAGCTCGGACGTCCCCGTCCGAGAGTCATTGAAAGGAATGTCTGTCTGAACTAGTTTTTTTTAATCAGTGGAATTTCAAGATTGGTTTTGCTTCTGTGGAAAGGCTATGCCGAAGGAGGGGCTTGGGGTTACAAGACAAAAAAATCCCCCTCTGTAGGAGGAGGATTTAAATGTGCTAAAACAAGATTCAAATTTGCCGTTATCTTCCGCCACGGGAAACTACTTTGCCATTCACGATTACAAAATCAGTAGTGGTTGTGTATTCGAATGGATCTCCGTTGAAAAGCACAACGTCTGCTTCTTTACCGGTTTCGAGCGATCCTACCTGACCATCAATGCCAAGTACTCTGGCTGCATCAATGGTTAGGGATCGAAGAGCGGAGTTATAATCCATTCCATTTGCAACGGCAATGGCGGCTTCGTAAAGAACCACTCGCGTTTTTGGCACATAACCTTCATATCCACTTTGGAACAGCACCGTAATTCCCGCTTCGGATAATTTTCCTGCTGTTTCAAAAGAGGCATTCTCCCCGTCACCACCAAGTCTCATCATGGTTGGATGAATAATAACAGGCACACCTGCTTCTTTGATTTCGTCCATCACCAAATAAGCTTCGGATGCTCCATCAAGGAGTAATTTAAATCCAAACTCTTCCTGGAGTCTCAGGGCAGTCATAATATCCCGGGCAGTGTGAGCTGTGATGAGCCCATATATATCACCGTTCAAGAGATCAACAAGAGATTCTTTTCGAAGGTCTCTTGCTTGATCTTCTTTTCCGTTTGCATATTCCTGCGCACGAATTAACTCCTGGCGAAGCATAGAAATCGCTTTTGATCGCGTTCCGGGAGAATCAAACTGACTTCGAATAGATGATCCGATAGTCATAGCAAGAGCTGTTACCGGCTCAACAACGGCTTCCTCCACCGATGTGCCAACGGTTTTGGCAATCATAGTCTGACCACTAATAACAGCCCCGGGTCCGTGTCCCGTATGGACGGTGGTTATCCCAAGTTCACGTAATACTCCAACGAGTTCTTCACGGGCATTGTATCCGTCTATGGCTCGTAAATCAGGCTGCAAAGCACTGGATGTTTCAAGCTGATCCTGATCACTGGGTACGTTATAAATGCCGGCCATCCCTACTACGGAATGAGCATCAATCAATCCCGGAGTTACAACTTTTGCTTCGTACAGTTCGTAACCGGATGGTATTTGAATACTGGATTCAGGGCCTACTGCCTCAATGATTCCATCATTAATAAGAATGGTTCCATTTTCAATAGCATCCCCTGCTGAGGTGTGAATAAGCTCGCCTTTAACAGCAATTTTTTGAGCTTGAATCATTTCTGCTGAAAGAAACATCAAACCAAAAAATAGTACTGCTACTGAATATTTTTGTGAAACTGACAGCAGTGCTCGTAATTTCATAAAGTTAGTTTCTGAATTATTCATCTTAGTTTCCTCCATGATCGTGATGACCCTGAGATAATCCGTTAAAGACATTCTCTCCACCGGTGGCAAATTTCTTGTCTTCAGGGTTTGAGCGATCCCAAACTTTTTGCCCGTCTATCCAGGTTTCCTGAACCTGTGTATAAACACTAAAAGGGTCGCTATTCAGAATTATAAAATCAGCGTCTTTTCCTGTTTCAAGAGATCCTACGCGATCATCAAGATCCATCATTTTAGCATTAACAATCGTTAGTGCTTCCAAAGCTTTTTGTCGACTCATTCCGGCTCGTATACCAAAAGCTCCTGATCGCAGGAAAAGCCTGGAATCTGTAATGGGATGATCCGTATGGTAAGCAAACTCAGCACCGGCTTCTTCAAGTTTTCGGCCAATCTCATAATCAAGATTAATGGCTTCATGTTTTCCGCCGGGAGAATCAAGTACAATGATAGATGCGGGATATCCTGATGCTGCAATTTCTTTCGCAACTTGTCCGCCTTCGCTTACGTGATGCAACACCATTCTGTAGCCAAATTCATCAGCCAGTCGAATAGCGGTTAATATATCATCATGACGGTGAGTGTGGTTGTGAACCATCCGTTTGCCTTCAAGTACTTCAACAAGTGTTTCCATTTGAAGATCACGTGGGGGCATTTTTTCACTATCTCCATTGGCTGCGTCTATTTTTTCTTTATACTCCTGAGCTTTAATATAGAGATTTCGAACCATTGCAGATGATCTTGCACGTGTTCCCGGAAACGGGCCACTTGTACGAATGGAGTTAGTTCCATTTGCCATTTTTAAGCCACCATAAATATTGGCTTCCTCATCGGAATACATGAGCATATCTTCAATTTTGTTGGCATCCCGAAGTTTTAAATAAACCGTTTGACCACTTATTAAATGTCCCGAACCCGGCATTACATTTACCGTAGTGATTCCACCGGCAAGTGCCATTTTAAAGGAGTCACTTGTAGGGTTGATGGTATCCATAATTCGTACATCGGGGTGAAGCGCTGCGGATCTGTCTCCGCCGTCACCTTCTCCAACATGAGAATGGCTATCAACCAAACCCGGCATAATTACTTTTCCCGAAGCGTCAATAACCTCTGCGTTTCTCGGTATGGAAACCGAGCCGGCTGACCCGATTGCTACTATTTTTCCATTTTGAACAACGAGTATTCCATTGGAAATGGGTTCTCCAACAACCGGTATAATTTCAGCTCCTTCAAATACGTGCGGGCGATCCTGTGCCATCGCAAATGAACTTATTAGGGCAAACATCAACCCAATGAGCATGGTAAGTGTTTTTTGCATAGTCACTTTATTTAGTTTTGATTTGTTGCCCCTATTGTAATACAATTTTAAGAGCAATTGAAATATAGAAGTGTAATAAAAAGTGAAATGAAAGAAGGGGAATAAACTTGTTATGGTTTTTTAGAGGGGGGAGGATTCGTAATGGTAGAATAAACCCGTCTGACCGCTCAAAGCGGTCTGACGGGTATTTAAAAGTTTTACTTAACGGCGTTCGTAATTTGATCGACAAAATTGAGCTTCTCCCAGGTAAACTGGTTACGGCCAA
Source organism: Balneolaceae bacterium (assembly GCA_041747055.1). Lineage (GTDB taxonomy): Bacteria > Bacteroidota > Rhodothermia > Balneolales > Balneolaceae > SW132. The sequence continues at coordinate 2,508 of JBGTFX010000321.1, read as the reverse complement.
AGTGTCCGTAAGCAGCTGTTTCAAGAAAACCGGGCTTTTTAAGATCAAGACGATCAATGATTCCGGATGGGGTTAAATCAAATGTTTTCTCAATGGCTTCGGCTAGTTTTAAGTCACTTACTTTTCCGGTTCCGTAGGTGTTAACGTTGATGGAAACAGGATCGGCCACACCAATTGCGTACGCAACCTGAACAAGGCACTCATCAGCAAGTTCTGCTGCAACAATATTTTTAGCTACATGTCGAGCCGCATATGCTGCACTTCGATCAACTTTGGAAGCATCTTTCCCTGAAAAAGCGCCACCGCCATGTGCACCGCGTCCGCCGTAAGTATCTACAATAATTTTTCTTCCGGTTAAACCTGTATCTCCATGAGGCCCGCCGATAACAAATTTTCCTGTTGGATTTACGTGGAGAATGGTATTCACATCCATCAATTCTTCAGGTATAACGGCAGAAATAAGGTGTTTTTTGATGTCTGATTTGATCAAGTCCTGATCTATTCCCTCATCATGTTGCGTAGATAAAACAATGGTATCAATTCGGAGCGGCTTGTTATTTTCATCATATTCAACTGTAACCTGGCTTTTGCTATCAGGTCCTAAATAGGGCATGAGGGCAGTTTCCTTGCGAATATGTGCGAGTGTTTTTAACAATTCGTGAGAGAACTGAAGTGTCATTGGCATGTATGCCTCTGTCTCGGTAGATGCATAACCAAACATCATTCCCTGGTCACCGGCACCCTGTTTCTTTTCATTTGATGAATCCACCCCCTGAGCAATATCAGGGCTTTGTTGATGTATAGTGGATAACACTCCGCACGATTCAGAATCAAACCGATAGCTGGCTTTTGTGTATCCGATATTCCGAATTACCTTCCGTACAATTTCCTGAACGTCTACATACGCTTCGGTTGTTACTTCGCCCGAAACTACAGCGAGTCCGGTGGTTACTAAGGTTTCCACGGCAACGCGTGAATTAGGATCCTGAGAGAGCATTTCATCAAGAATAGCATCTGAAATCTGATCGGAAACTTTATCAGGATGTCCTTCAGAAACCGATTCGGAGGTAAATAAATTTTTCATATCTAAGTGTTATTCATCAAATAAGGTTGTGAAAAGAGGGGTGAATCTACAAAAAAATTACATCTGATTCATGAATTGAAGAGGTTAACATCATTATTATCCTGAGCATTAAGCCCTAAATATTGATATGCTTTGGCTGCGGCTATTCGTCCCTTAGGCGTTCGCTGCATAAAACCCTCCTTAATCAGGTAAGGTTCATATACTTCTTCGATGGTGCCTTTGTCTTCACCCACGGCAACAGCGAGAGTTCCAAGGCCAACCGGCCCGCCACTATAGTTTTCGATAATGGCCTTTAAAATTCTAACATCCATATCATCAAGGCCGTTTTGATCAACATCAAGTGCATTTAGAGCTTTATCGGCGATGGCATCATCAATTTCTGAGAGCCCGTCAACCTGAGCGAAATCGCGGGTTCGGCGCAGCAGTTTGTTTACAATTCGGGGAGTGCCACGGCTTCTTCTCGCAATTTCGTGTGCTCCTTTTTCGGTTATCCCAAAATTGAGGATATGAGCTGTTCGCAGTGCAATTCGCTGGAGGAGTTCAACATCGTAGTAATCGAGCCGCATATCTATGCCGAACCGGGCACGAAGAGGTGCGGTGAGCAGACCTTTTCGAGTGGTGGCTCCTACCAGGGTGAAATGATTCAAATCGATTTGAACGCTTCTTGCATTGGGGCCTGAATCAATCACAATATCCAGTTTGTAATCTTCCATGGCAGAGTACAAATACTCTTCAATAATTGGATTTAGACGGTGAATCTCATCAATAAACAGTACATCACCATCTTCGAGATTAGTGAGCATTCCGGCGAGATCACCCGGTTTTTCAAGAACGGGCCCGGTAGTCGGTTTGATTTGTGAACCCATCTCTCTTGCAATGATATAGGCAAGAGTTGTCTTGCCCAGTCCGGGAGGGCCGGAGAGAATTACGTGATCGAGAGATTCCCCCCTCTTTTTTGCAGCCTGTATAAAAACCTTGAGATTGTTAATCACCTTTTGCTGCCCAACAAACTCATCTAGCGAAGAAGGGCGGAGAGATTCTTCTACAATTGGTTCCTTATCATCAGGGTCTAAAAGCGGGTTATGCAAAACAATTTCCTGTTTTATTTGTGTATAATAGTAAAGCCTCTCAATAATACAGAAATTGGCTCTGAAATACCTATTTCAATCATTTTGAATGGAAGATGCTTTTTGATAGACTGAGTGTTGAAATAACACTTTTTGATGATATATTTTATAATGAATATTTATCAATGAGTATCTGTTGCTATTGATAATAGTTAGTTAACGTCAGTTCGAGATAAAAAATGGAGGGTTTAGGAGTAAATGAGCAGGATGTTTCGTATATTTAAGTGACTGTTAAACCTTAACTTAACTACTCCATCCTGCCATGATTACTACTGCTAAAATTACTGAAATTTTCTG
>JBGTFX010000320.1:0-1560 GCA_041747055.1 Balneolaceae bacterium | reverse complement strand
AGCCATGGATTATGGTTGTGTCCTTAATCTCTTCAGGAGCACTAATGTCAAAATGCATTATACTGCCATCTTTTTTTGTTACGTATGTGTCCCAAACTGCCACTTTCATTTTAGATTGATTTTCTTGTGAAACATGATTCTGTGCTGTCGCATTCGTTGCAAAAGCAATAAGTATGATCAATATCGTTTTCATAATTTCTGTTTTAAAAAGAAGAGCAGGAATAGCCAAATAAGTCCTTTAATAAAAAAGAACAATAGCCCGGCTATCCCGACTTTCCTGAAATATGTTTTTAACTTAGAACTCACCTTTGTTAATGTATGGGTATGTCCAGAGAATAACCGTAAGTGTAACTGCTTTAAACCAGGCATTGTGCATACCGTCCACGTCAGTTTGTGAATGTCCTTTTTTGCTAAGAAATGATTTCATGGTTGCGGTAATGGGGTAGATAAAAGCAGTCATGTAGCGATAGTGAATGATAGGAACTGTGTCCACTCCGTCAGTTTGATTCTTTTTCGTACTGTGATGTCTTTTGGCGATTTCGTGCTGATAGTTCAGCCAATTTTGGTCGTAAGGTCTTTGGCAGATGTCTAAAATCCATTGCGCAAATCTTGCTCTAACGGCAGACAGGTAGTCCATGTTAGGTTGTCCGTTTTTTGCGAAGTAGTGAACTAAATGCTCATTACCACCAACATATCTATACCATAAGTCAAGTACATCATTGGTTTGGTCCCTTAGTACTTCGCCTGCCATTTTAAGATAGCGGTCGTCTTCCTCTGACCACAATAGCGTTTTCTTTAGCAGGTCCAATTCCTGTATGCTAACGGCCGATTGTTCCAAAGTCGCCTTACCGTAGTCGTAACCTTTGATTGTTTCCATTTTTGCTTGCTGTTTAAAGTTGCATGGCACTATTGCCATCACAAGTATAGTTAGGAATCCTAACTATACAAAATATAAGGGCATTATTTTTTGATGAGACTGCTAAGAAATGCGCCAGTGCTTGTCTGTGGGGCTATTAACTTGCAGGTTTTGCAGCATTAAACGGGCGACCTGATTAGTTAAAACTCGCAATCAACAGGAAGTAACTACTAACAATACACTTTCGGAGAAAAGATGGGGTCTGATTATTTATTATTGCTCCTTTTGTGCAGCTGATCGTTCGGAGGGCTGGTGCGCTGCGTGAGGTTAGTACCAGTACTATCCTACACCAAATTGATTTCCATAAGTTCCCTACCGATTTCATGCAAACCATCTATGATCCGATCAACTTGTTTCTTAGATGGTTTTTTCATACCTGTTGCATACTGAGATAGTAGGGATTCATTCATTCCAATTCGCTGAGCCAGATGCTTTGAATTAATGATTTTGTAAAATTCAAAGAACTGTTTAAAATCAATCTCGAAGTCCAGGCTTGAACGACTTACTCGCTTCCTGCCAACTTCCAGGTATAAATTTACCGCTTCCAGGGCATTCCTTTGAAGTTCCAGAATAGTTTCTCCAGTTGCAAAAATGGGATGCTTCTGTTCAAAAGCCGAGTACCCCGTTCTCGTACGCTCAACCAT
>JBGTFX010000319.1:0-1858 GCA_041747055.1 Balneolaceae bacterium | reverse complement strand
TGAGGGAGTGAAAAAATTAGTCTCCCCTAATAAGGGGAGATTGAGAGGGGTGTTATTTAAGTTCTGAAACGATCTCTAAAATCAGATGATTTATTAAAAGTGAATGATATCATCTGAGTTAATTTGTAGATAAACATCCCCCTAAATCCCCCCTTTGATAAGGGGGAGTAAATTTCCCCCAAAAAAAATTCCACTGAAAAGCGGAGGAGTGGAGCCAGTTCAAAACTAATCAAAAGCTTATAACCCGAACCTACATCCCCCGGATTAAAAGCTGAACGCTTTCAATCATCCCCCTTCAAAGGGGAACTTTAAATACCTATTCAAAATCAGAGATAATTACTTCGGATGGTTCTCTTTCCTGACGCAGTCGCTGAGAAACTTCTTCGGCTCCACGCATCACTCTAAGCATATTAAGCCCCGCAATTTTTTCGAGGTCTTCTTCTGAATATCCTCTGCTTAACAACTCAGCAAACAGAGCCGGATATGTAGTTACATCTTCAAGACCTTCGGGCAACGTTGGAATTCCATCATAATCGCCGCCAATTCCAACATACTCAACTCCTATCCGATTAGCTATATAGTCAATATGGTCTGCAACCTGACTCAAAGTGGATTTTGGAGCTTCTCCTTTCTCATCGTCCCACTCAATCATTTTTTGTGAAATTACATCAGGCATTCCGGGATTCAGGTACTCCATTTTTCGCTGATAGGCTGCCCGTTCAGCATAGAATATTCTGCGTTCTTCAGATGTAAATGTTTCAACAAATGTAACCATCACAATTCCATCGTTTGCAGGAATTATATCAAGAATCTCATCCGGGACATTTCTAGGGTGTCCCGCAAGTGCCAGTGCATTGGAGTGAGAAAACATCACCGGTGCTTCAGATACACGAATAGCATCTTCCATGGTTTCGGGCGTTACGTGGGAAAGATCAACCAACATTCCCAGCCGATTCATTTCGCGAATGACCTCTTCACCAAACTCTGTAAGTCCATTATGCTTTGGGTCATCTCCGGCAGCATCAGCCCAGTCGAGTGTGCGATTGTGAGTGATGGTCATGTAGCGGGCACCCAGATCATAAAACATACGCAGCGTTGCCAGTGAATTTGCAATAGAGTGTCCACCTTCCATACCAATTAATGAAGCAATCTTCCCATCATTAAAAACTCGTTCAACATCACCAGCTGTGAGTGCCAACTCAAAATGATCGGGATATTCCTTAACCAATCTGTGCACAAAATCGATCTGCTCCATTGTCTGTTTTACAGCTTCACTTTCAGGGATGTTCGCCGCTACATATACGGACCACCATTGTGCTCCAACTCGCCCTTCTCTGAGGCGTGGGATATCAGTATGCATGGGTCGGTCGAGCTGAGTAGTATCATAGAAGTCGAGCTCAGAGAATTTATAATCTACCCGGTTTCTGTATTGCCACGGCACATCATTATGTCCATCAAAAAGTGGCACACGCTCCAGAATTTCAATAGCCTGATCGTGGTAATCAGCTCTATCATTTGTAGCATTCTGTGCGCCTGCACAAGAAACCTGGAAAATGAATAAGAGCAGAAAAATGGGTATAAATCGTAATGGTCGATTCATCATAATTGTATTCTTCGTTGATTTAAAGATTGAGTAAAAAACTTAGCAATACCACCTGTCAGACGGCTTATAGTTACTGAACATCCCGAATCTGATTAGACAGCCGTCATACGGGTATTCAAAACACCATGTCAAGAAAGGAAACTTGTACCAAACAAAAAAGAGACCTTTTTCATAATTCATAATCGTCAGTCTGAGCGCCGGAGCTTTTCTGGTCCCGATTCATCGGGGCAATTTCGAGGATGCTTTTTCCTCGGA
>JBGTFX010000318.1:0-1886 GCA_041747055.1 Balneolaceae bacterium | reverse complement strand
GACAACAAAACCATTATCAGCGGTAAGTTTTGGTGAGGTTTTGCATGCATCGGATGTTCCGCCCGGTGTGGTAAATATCCTTACAGGTTATCAAAACGAGATGATTGATCACTTATCAAGCCACATGGATGTAAATGGAATACTTAATGCAAACAGTAGTTCAGAAATCAGGAAACAAATTGATGAGAATAGTGCTCTCAACGTGAAACGCTCAACTCATATTACCAGCGATGACTGGAATAATGATGAGCATGAAAATCCTTATTATATTCTTAACTTTCAGGAAACAAAAACGACCTGGCATCCTGTAGGAGTTTAAAATTATATGAACCGACTATCTATTCTATTGCTCTTTATCTTTTTGGTAAGCTGTTCTTCATCCGAACCAACCATTGAAGAAAATGGTGAAGAGAGAATTGATTCTATTCTTGATATCCCTGATGAACTTATTGATGATTATCTGTTTGAAAATCTTAGTGAAGAGGAGCTTCTTTTAGTAAGAACCCGGAGTTATATAGAGAATCAGTTTACTGAACAAGAACAAACCATTCCGGACATTTTTTTACGAGAATTTGTAGCTGAAGAGAGGGAAATTGATCCCTATGCGGGTTTTAGAGTTCAGCTATTATCTACAAGAGATATAGCAGAAGCAGATACCGTTCGGGATAGTTTTGTAGCATGGGCTGACAAGATGATTACCGGCTATGAAGTTGATGCCTATGTACTATTTCGTCCGCCTAATTACAGAGTTCGGGTTGGCGATTTTCGTAATCGCGATCAGGCAATAAAGTTGTCGAATATGTTAAAATCCAAATATCCGGATGCCTGGGTTGTTCATGATCGAATTGAACCCAATAACGTGCCCGCAGATACCGTACAATTTGGATTTACTGATTTTTCTAAACCTTAATCAGACGTTGAATCGGAATAGCATTACATCTCCATCTTTAACAGTGTACTCCTTTCCTTCCTGACGCATCTTACCGGCTTCTTTTGCAGCTTTTTCAGAGCCTAAAGATTTGTAATCGTCAAACGCTATGGTTTCGGCCCGGATAAATCCTTTCTCGAAATCTGTATGAATTACAGCTGCTGCCTGTGGAGCTTTTGTCCCTTTTTTGATGGTCCATGCACGCACTTCTTTGGGTCCTGCCGTAAAGTAGGTAATCAATCCCAAGTTACTATAGGCTGCTTGAATCAGTCGATCTAACCCTGCACTTTCGAGGCCAAGTTCTTCAAGGAACATCTCCTTTTCGTCATCATCAAGTTCAGCAATTTCTGCCTCAATTTTAGCACAGAAAGTTACTACTTCGTCGTCGTATTCTGCAGCAATTTCCTTAACTGTTTTTACGAAATCATTTTCTTCATTGATTTCATCCTCGGGAACATTGCAGGCGTAAAGAACCGGTTTATCAGAAAGTAAAAACAGATCTTTATATGCTTCCTTATCTTCGGGGTCAATCTCAAAGTTTCGAGCGGTATTCCCCGACTCAAGATGATCTTTAAGCTTATTTACAATTTCCAGTTCGGCAAGCTTTTCTTTATTTCCGCCTTTGGATTCTTTTTTTAACTTTTCAACACGTTTCTCAACGGATTCAAGATCTTTTAGAATCAATTCATCTTCGATAATTCGAATGTCACGCTCGGGCTCAACACTTCCTTCTACGTGTATAATATCATCATCATCAAAACATCGTACAACGTGAACAATCAAATCTACTTCACGGATGTGAGACAAGAATGCGTTCCCCTTTCCTTTTCCTTCGGATGCGCCTTTTACAAGGCCGGCAATATCTCCAAACTCAATTGTTGCCGGCATAGTTTGCTTTGGATCAACCAGTGATGCAAGTGTATTTAACCGAACATCCGGTACGGTTACTAATCCCACA
>JBGTFX010000317.1:0-9384 GCA_041747055.1 Balneolaceae bacterium | reverse complement strand
ACGATAAAAAAATGAAAGTATTGGTTTATATTATGATATATGATGCCGCTAAACTCTTAAAGAATACAGTATTAACGATTGCTTGTTAAAGATGTTAAAAAAAGCATAAACCCAAAATTATCGTGGCCTTACATAACAAATTACGGGTAGTCATTTATTCAGGCCTGACTTTATACCTGTTATCATTTATCTTGCCGGCTTATTCGATGACCTATAATTTCTACGGATATGAATGTGCCTATATAGCATTTGGAATTACCATTGGTGGAGATATTGATGGCGGGTTATTCATCCAACTTATCAGCAGATTCCACTATCTGCTATTGGGTCTTCATAATCTGATTTTACCTCTTTGTATATTCCTGTCAGGTAAAATCATCACCGGTAAATATCGCGGGCTGCTGTACTTGTTCGTTGTTTCGACTCTAAATGTTATTCTTTTCTTTTTTTATAATCAGTTTAGTGTGGAGCTAAGCGGTGAAGTTTTGCGGGCCGGTTATTATGCATGGGTAATATCCAGCCTGGTGATTTTGGTTACGATTATTTGGTATAGATGGGAAACTACCCTCAATCAACAATTTCATAGGTAAATATTGATATAATTCCCGTTTCCGAATCAACTCCGAAATTTTTAAAGCTTATTCTTCTGGAAGCAGGATACCCCTTATCATTAAATTCATATTCTGCCCGGATTACCGAAGCGGGTTCCGTCAACTCCGTATTCCAAATTTCATAGACTAGAAAATTTCTGAGGCTTAAAGCCCCAATGGGTTCCAGAATAGAAGGGATATGATGGAAAAAGCCATACTTGAATAAAACATTGTAGGAGGTGTTGTCATAATCAGGAATCAGTGTTCTTGTGTTTAAAATATTATCCTCCAACGATTTTTCTTCTTGAAGATTACCGATTCCGTCATAGAAGAACTCAATTCTGGAGTCCAGAGTCGAAATGTATTTCAATACTCCATTTTCATTGAATTCATGTCTTTGAGTGATTATTCCGCCGGAACCTGGTTCAGTAGAGAAAACATTTGCATGGGTTGTGATGATCTCATCAAGAACACTGTATTCATATTCAATGTCCCTCGTTAAAATGTCCTCCCCGGTTTCGTAATCTACACCAAAGTATTTCGTGTTTTTTACCCGCTCATCGTCATGATATTCATGGAAAATTGTTTGATTCAAGAACCAGGTTTGTCCTGCATCAAAACTGACAGAAGTCTCAATTTTTTCAATTAAACCTTTTTCATTATAATAGATAATGGATCTTTCGGGTTGCTCTGGAGCAATCTCTAAAAACTCAATTTTTTGGACCAACCGCACTCCATCATCCGGAGAAACCGGTCTGAATTCCACATCCGGATCTGGAATTGAGCTCTGACTACTGCAGGAAATAAATATTACTGACAAGAGAAAAAATATAAATACCTTTATTATTTGCATCATTATGATCACATTTAAGAATTGATGAATAACTAACACAGTATAAATACAAGCAGAGTTACCTATACACCTACCTTAATTTTAAAAAAAAATTAAAACCCAACCTTACGGCAAGTCGTTCAAGTATCTATTCATCTTTACGTGCTTAAATTAAGCTCAAACTAAAATAGGACATCCCGGGCCATCTCATCTTCATCTACAGTTTGAACAAATGGTATCTCTATCAGAGAATAGTATGTTTTTGGCAGAAGGTCAGGTATCGGGAATTCCAGTTTGAATAGAACAGCCTGCCTTATCCGGCTCTATAATTAATTTCGATTGCCATCAGCCCTCAACAAATCAGGTAGCTTATCTTTCCGGATGGTAAACAGGATTGACAAAAACACCGTCGAGAAGCTAGATGTTTGTGACAAAAAATGCTGGCATATGCTTTCATTTAATCATCTGATTAATGATGTATTCAACAGGGTTTTCGTCTTTTAGTTTAATATTCGGCTCTATACCATTTTGGTCTATTCTGAATCCATCTGTTGTATAATAGTCTGCTGTTGTAACGATTAAGGAGAAACCATTCATTAATTCAAATCTTTCACTATTCAACATGGCACCCGCTGTTCTTTCACCAACAATTGTTGCCCGGTTTGCTGTTTTAAGCGCGTGAACAATTGGTTCAGATGTACTTGCTGTTCTCCTGTTCGTGATAATGAAAAGATTTCCTTTAAAAATACGAGTTGAAGGTTCTACTCTCAGAACCAATCCTTTCTCCCGATGTATGCCTTGTATAATCAAATCAGAATTGGCATCTGTAAATACTGGCAGTTCTTTGAGCTGTCTGATGCCCGGGACAACTTTATTTAGATTGAACCAATTTTGTGTCAAGAAAAATCCTGCCGTCAGGGGTGTGTCAACTACTTTTTTTGCAAATGCCATTCCTGCTTCAACAGTACCCCCTGTATTATTTCTTAAGTCAACAATTAAATGTTTGTAGTTTTTTTCTATTACTTCTGAGAATATACTGTCTACTTCTGCAGCCGTGCCGGAAAAAGACGTAATTGTTAGCAAAGCGGTATTGCTATCTATCTCCTCAAGAAACAAATACTGTTCTTTTTCATCATCAGGGTTTTGATTAGTGTCTTCTTCTTTTCCTGTAAGTGCATAATGTGAAAAAGGCAATTTTGATGCGAAGTAATAAAATGCGAAAACAAACTCAATATCGTCCTGAAACGTATATGATTTTTTAGAAATGGTTTTTTCAAACGTATTCCATTCTTTTGTTTTCAATACTTCACGATTATAAATCTTGTTTTTTGTGGTTTCCAAAGCATCCGATATTATGGCCTGATAATCATCAATCGGGTAGGTCACTTTTTCATTTTTTCTCCCTGAAAGGGCTCCTTTTTGTTCTTGTTTTCCATTCTTTAATTGAGCGTTTATTTGATTGCCAACGATTTCACCGTTGAAATAATAATTCCCCATTGCTGACCTGAAAATACCTGATAAAACTAACGTATCTTCACTATCCGTTATCGTTCCGTCAGTTATTCTTATCAGAGATCCATTTTTAAAATCTTTGGTAAACATTCTGGCAAGCATAGATTTCCAAAACCCCAGAATATCTCTATCGGCCCCTTTCCGGGTCCGGGCTTTAAAAGAACCATCTCTTTTTGTCTCAAATTCAAGTATTGTATTTACAGTCCCAATGTCATCACTATTAAGTATAATACTCCATTTACCGTCAACTTGTAAATTAGAGGATGAAGATGTTTGAGCATTGCAACTTGCAATACCAGATAAAAGTAAAATGATTGTGAAAATCTTAAATCTCATTTGTTGTGTTATTTTCAGAACATTTCAGCCCTGAACTCTGACGAATAGTCCTATTATTCATTTCATGCAAAATATTAGAAATATCTCCGGTCAATCCGGCAAATAAAACGGTGAAATTAGGAGAATCAAACATAAAGTAATGTTCAATATTCTAATTCACCAATCTTGCAAACCGACCCATAACCCATTGCGCGTATCACTGTCGGGTGAAACTGTGCAGTGGCAATGGCAAGTGATACTTCAGAAAGAGTATGTTTTCCACATATTTCAACGATATTCTTTCTCAGCATCTGTTCATCTTTGTTTCTTAATAATACGGCATCCGCAAATCGGGCTACCAGGGAAACATCCTCGGAAAGTGAATCATAATTTTTCTCTGCAATATGTTTGATCGATTCAGCGAGTACTCCATTCTGCTTTGCCAGGTTTATTTCAATCTGGACACAACTCCCACAGCTTTCGTGTAAAACTGTTCTGATTTTGGCCGCCGCTATTTGCTCGGCCGTTGCATATTTGCGGTGATTGGCTAGGGGGGTAGTAAGAAAGTATTTAAATACGGCCGATTTAGATGAACTGAGAAGATCCCGCGCCCAGTCAACCGATTCACCCAGTTTTTTTTCTGCCGAATTTAGTATGATTAAAAATAGCTTTTCCATTTTACAGAGTTCATTTTAAATTTCGATGTATAATAATTGAATTCAGAGCATAAAATTCATCACGAAGCTGTCACTAAGATTTTTTTAGCAATACACATATCCACCTAATGTCTGATAAGTTTTGCTCTCTATCAATACAGAGCGGATTTCTTATCTAAAGTTAAATAGACAAATATTAGCTAAAGGGTCATTTATTGACTTAAGTCAATAAAGGTTCATCGACGGAGAGATATAGAGATATCTTATTCCAGCCAAAGAAAATGAATAATTCACTAATTTTAGCAGAAGATTTATGTATAGGTCTTAAAGGGTAAATGGATTTGCACATCTGCCCGGGTATAGCCGGGATGGTGTTGTTCCAGTAAAAACTGTAAATTTTTTTAAAAGATATTCAATCAATGATTCGACTCCTTACCCTTTTTCTGCTTGTAAATAAGTATTACCTGTATATACGATTGCACATAGGTTCGATGGTAACTTTGCTCTGCGTAAAATCGAAGCAATCGTTTTGCTAAACTATAATCCAGATGAGAAACGGCTTCGGTAGATTTGGAAGAATCCCAGGTGTCTTTAGAAGCAGACCGAACTGTAAACCGGAAGGTTCTGCTTCCCCGTCTGCCACAGATTGATGATAATGAAGGGAATATTTAACCGGGGAGCGGTTAAAACAGGCTTCCTCTACAACACTTTGCAGGACCCAGTATGCCAAGCTAAAATGGAAGATATTTAAGACTGTAGTCCTTATCAACACAGGATAATTAGAATTGAATGAAAAATCTCAAAGCCATTTTGTTAGATTTATCCATGTTCGATAGATATTCATGAACTAAAATCGTCCTCTCATCTCAAAAAAGTTTCCCTTTTCTCTCACATGGGCACATGGCGGACATCTCAAAAAAAAAACATTCCCTACGCTTTACAGTCTTCAATGAGAAATAAGAACTTTTTCAAAGCTGGTTGATTTTTAAATCCATTTTTTACAATATGAATTGCGCTAACATCATAAAACTTTAAAGTTAACGCATTGTAACCCATCTGCAGCAAACTGCTTTGGCATATCGTAAGGCAGTTATAGTTTGTTAATTTTAATCAAAATTGACCTTTTATTATGAGAAAAACGCTACGCTTTATACCTCTTCTTTGGATTTTCGGACTGCTTTTCGCTTCGGTAGATGAAGTGCGTGCACAGGGAACTATCGAAGGGGTTGTTACTGAACGAGGAACCAGGGCTGAATTACCTGGTGTGAATGTAGTTGTTGAAGAGCTGACCATTGGGGCTCCAACAAATGCAAACGGCGGATATCGAATCGAAAATGTACCTGAAGGAACTTATACGCTTCAGGCCCGATTTTTGGGCTATCGTACAGAGACGCAGGAAGTGACGGTTGTGAGTGGTGAAATCACAACAGCAAACTTTGTTCTTCGTGGTTCGATGATTGAGCTTGATCAAGTGGTGGTTACCGGCCCGGTTGGAGGTGTGGAACGCCGTGCTATCGGAAACACCATTACACAGGTTGATGCTGCGGAAGCTGTCAGATTCAACCCGATACCAAATGTACAAGCCCTGATTAACTCCCGGGCACCAGGCGTGGTTGTGATGCCGGGTTCAGGAATGGTCGGTAGTGGTTCAAAAATCCGAATCCGCGGTTCGTCCAGTATCAATCTCTCGAATGATCCGTTGATTTATGTGGATGGTGTTCGGGTAGACAATGCGCAGGCTACCGGGCCATCTGTACAGGGGTTCGGCTCCAGTGTGGTGAATCGTCTGAACGACTTTAATCCCGACGACATTGAGAATATTGAAATTTTGAAAGGAGCAGCTGCGGCTACATTATACGGAACGGATGCTTCAAATGGTGTGATTCTTATCACTACAAAAAGAGGAAACATTGGAGTTCCGCAATTTAGTTATACGGGTCGCGCCGGCGTGAACTATTTTGGCAATAAGGAGAGCCGAATGTTCACTAACTACTGGACATTTCCCGATGGCCGGGTTGAGTCGATTAACCTGGTAACCTCGGAGCGGGAGCGCGGAACCCCAATATTTGAATCCGGATTTTTACAGGGGCATAACCTGAACCTATCAGGAGGCAATGAGTTAATTCGATACTTTCTGTCTACCGACTACATTAATGAAAGTGGTGTAGAGCCAACTAACAATCTGGAACGTACCGGCGCCAGAGCTAACGTAACCGTTTTCCCGACCGAAGGTTTGGACATTACCGCAAACTTTGGATATACATCGGGGCGTACGTTTCTTGGCCGGGAGGCTGGAACGGGTGGAGTTACCTGGGGGGCTTTCTTTTCCACACCCAACCACGCACAGGAGGGGGATATCCGACGCGGATTTCGGAGTTTTGTATCAGAAAGCTATTACGAGTTTGACGATTTCCAGGATTTGAATCGCTTAACAGCCAGTATTCAAATCAATTACAATCCACTTGATAACTGGCAACATCGTTTTACTTTCGGCATCGATGAAGTAAACGAAGATAATCGCACGATTCTTGAAAACAGCCCTGTTTATCGGTTGCAGGCGCCGAATTCTCTTGGATTTATTTCCATTGATCAGCGTGACGTAACCAGCCTTTCTGTTGACTATAGCAGTTCGTTTCGATTTCTCTTGAGTAATCGGTTGACCTCCCGAACAAGTTATGGCTTTCAATATTTTACAAGTCGAAGTAAGTTTGTCTCTACGCTGGGGGAAGATTTTGCCCTTCCCGGCTTGCGCTCGGTTAATGCTGCTTCCCGTACCTCGGGTGGTGAAACATTTTCTGAACAGGTGTCTCTTGGTATCTTTGTAGAAGAGCAGGTTGGGTTTGACGAACGCATGTTCTTTACCGCAGGCCTTCGCCTGGATGACAACAGTGCATTTGGTGATAACTTTAATATTGTCGCCTACCCTAAAGCGGCATATACCTGGATTATAAGCAACGAAAACTGGTTTGATTTAGCGTTTGTAACTTCCCTTCGATTGAGGGGGTCATTTGGACAAACCGGCCAGGCTCCCGGCCCGTTTGCGCGATTCCAAACTTTTAATCCTATTACAGGTATTGATGATCAACCTGCTCTTTCTCCGGGATTGCTCGGGAACGAAGATCTTGGCCCTGAACGAACCACTGAATTTGATGTCGGTTTCGAAACGGCACTGCTGGACGATCGTGTATCGTTAGAGGTATCCTATTTTGACGCCACAACAAACGATGCGATCCTGTTTCGAAATGTGGCTCCATCTACTGGTTTTGCCGGAACACAGCCGGTTAATATTGGAGAAATTCGTAACTGGGGATGGGAGTTCACCGTCAGCACCATTCCGCTTCAGAATCGCGATTTGTCGTGGAATTTTGATGTCAGCCTTTCTACAAACGACAGCAGGGTGAACGATCTCGGTGGAGAGGAAACCATTATTCTCGACTCCGGTGTTGGCATTGAACACCGTTTGGGTGGGCCTCTGGGTGCATTTTATGGTGTGCGTCTGCTTGATGCCCAACTGGATGGACAGGGCAACACCATTCAGGAAAGCCTGATTTGTGAAACTCCCGGCGGCGGTTCATCACCATGTTTTGATGGTGATGGAAATTTTGTGGCCGAGCGCGTTTTTATTGGTCCGGGCATTCCAAAGTATGAAGGTGCAATTAACACATCTGTTACTTTCCGTAGCATGTTTCGTCTTGGCGCAGTACTCGATTATAAACTGGGTCACTACAAATGGGATGCAACCAACCGTGTACGCGGTGTGTTTGGTATTGCCCGGGAAGTAAACCTGCCGCTCGAACACGATCCGGTTGATGTAGTAGGTCTGCGGAACAACTTTCAGTTTGGTGGTTCGGCCCACACCAATTCAGCCGACTTCCTGCGGTTGCGCGAACTTACATTTTCTTACTTCCTGCAGCCATCTCTGGTACAAAACCTGGGCTTGCGGAGTGCAACGTTTACAATTGCGGCGAGAAATGTATGGACCACCTCGAAGTTTAGTGGTCTCGACCCGGAGACCATGTTCCTGGGAGGAGGCCGTGGAGGCTTTGTTCAGTTTGAGCAAAACAATCTGCCGCAGCTCAACCAGATCGTAGGAACCATAAACTTTCAGTTCTGATGACGGATCTAAAAAGAAAAATGAGGATAACTATGAAATCAATAACTCTAACTTTTTTGAAACAGCTAATGGTATTCGTTGTTGCCGTATTGCTGTTTATATCTTGTGACAGCCTTCTGAATGTGGATACGCCCTCCTTTGTATCTGCTGATGATCTGGAAAATCCGGAACTGGCTGAACTAATTGTAACCGGTGCAGCTTCTGATTTTGAATTCGCCTTTCAGGGGTATGTACTAACCGGTGCTATTTTCGGTAACGAGCTTGGCGACGCTACCTTTACAGCAGCCCGATGGGAAGTGGATCAGCGGCGAATTCGTCCAGCCAGTACGCGTTTTGTAAATGCGGCTGATTTTGGGGTGTACGCACCACTCTCTACGGCACGTTTCGCGGCAGATGACGCCCTTCGCCGGCTTGATGAGTGGACGGATCAGCAAGTGCCAAATCGAACGGCTCTGATTGCCCGTGCCGCAGCGTATAGTGGCTACAGTCACCTGCTGATGGGCGAAGCATTCTGTACGGCTTCGTTTGATTTAGGCCCCGAATTGCCTCGTCAGGATGTATTCAACCGTGCGGTTGATCGATTCAACCAAGCTATTTCAGCAGCTCAGACTGCTGGTGAGGACGACATCATGCACATGGCAAGCGTTGGACTTGGGCGAACATTACTTAATCTTGGCCAGCCGGGACCTGCTGCAGACGCAGTAAGTGCAGTACCCGATGGTTTTCGCTTTGACGTGAGTGCATCGGCCGAAACAGGTCGGCGTAACAACCGCATTTTTGCTCAGTTCAACTCCCAGGCGGTAACGGTTAATCCCGGCTACCGCGATCTGGAGGTGGAAGGGGAGTCCGACCCACGTGTTCCGGTTGAGTTTGACGCCGTAAACAGTGCTGGTACAGAGGTATTCATCACCACGAAATATGGAGGGTTTGGCACTCCGATTCCCTTGGCACGGTCAGCAGAGGCGATGCTGATTACAGCCGAAGCGGAGGGTGGACAAACAGCCGTCAATATAATCAATCAGCTGCGTGCCGAACATAACTTACCATCTTTCTCAAGCACCGACGAGCAGGAAATCTTTGATCAGATTGTGGAAGAACGAATTCGGGAGTTTTTCTTGGAATCGCATACATTGTTTGATCTGATGCGATACGACCTGCCGCTGAGCCCCGCTCCCGGAAGCCAATACCGGGATCAAAACGATACCTATGGGGATCAGCGTTGCATGCCACTGCCAGATGTAGAACGGGATAACAATCCAAATATCTAAGGAAAAAGAAGAACCGATATCAAAGCCGGCAGACTAGAAATTGCCGGCTTTTTATGGAGCTTCATGCAGGAGGGAACTGCTGAAGTTGATCCCGCGC
>JBGTFX010000316.1:0-7383 GCA_041747055.1 Balneolaceae bacterium | reverse complement strand
TGGATATGTGAGCTTCCGGACAGACAACGTGAGGCGTTTAAATTAAGTCGTTTTGATGGATTGGATCACACCGAAATTGCGATGGTGATGAGCGTAACGGAAAAAACAGTGAACAACCACATTGTGGCAGCGCTGAAGTATTTGCGGAAAAAATATGACCAATATCAACAAGGACAGGAGATCTAATGAAATCACATTCAATGAATAACGGAGATGAGAATTCTTTTTCGGAGGATGAATCATTGCATGAAATCTGGCATATCAGTGGGGAACTGTCAAAAGAAAAACATGTGTCGGAAGATGAAGTTGATGCGGCGTGGAAAACGATGAGTAGTAAAATGGATTTACCGAACCAACGCAGCCAAAATATAATTTCACATAACTTTAAGGTAGTGGGTAAACTTCTGATGGCTGCGGCTGTGTTACTGATCATTGGTGGTTATCTTTATTTTGTGCCACAGAAGATAACGGTGCCTTATGGAGAGATGGCTTCGGTTCATTTACCTGATGGCTCAACGGTAGAACTTAATAGCGGGTCGACAATAAATTACCAACGGTTTTTTTGGGGCAATGAGCGGCTAGTGACGCTCAATGGAGAGGCATATTTTACTGTTGAAAGGGCTGACAAACCGTTCAGAGTTGAATCAAACGGAGTGATTGCGGAAGTGTTAGGAACTCAATTTAATATACGATCATGGGCTGATGAGTTAAATATAGAAACGGAACTCACGGTTACAGAGGGAGAGGTAAACTTTTATACGAAGGATGAAAAAGACCCCGTACGTGTAAAAAGTGGCGAAAAAAGCAGCTGGAATACTAGCTTGAAAACTCCATCTTCGCCGGATTTAATATCTTCTAATGATGTAATCGCATGGCGCGAAAATCGGCTGCTTTTTCATAATCGGACACTTATATCCATTCTAAATGATTTAGAGCGTCGGTTTAATGTAAGAATTGATCTTGAAGCGACAGATTTGGCCGGAGAAACGCTGACCGCTTATTACAGTCATCCTCGTGATATAACGGCCATTTTAGATGATATCAGCATGGTAAAAGGCGTGCAGTATTCACAAACCGCCAATGGCTACAGAATATTCAATCGGTAAACGTCTATGAATACATTAGGACAATATCTGCTCGTTTTAATGATGGTTGTCTGTGTCGCGACAACAACCCACGCACAGGAGCAGCAAGCCAATTCATATACCTTCGAATTCAGGGGTGATTCGATGGAGGAAGTACTGAATCACATTGCCAAAATAATGGAGATTGATTTGGTGTATGATCCTAATCTTGTTCAGAATATTAATGTGTACAACCGATTTCGGAATCAAACTAAAGAAGAGATATTTTCGAATTTATTAAAGGAGTTTTATCTGGATTATATCACACTTTCTTCCGGTACAATTGTCATCATAAAATCAAAACTTGAAGCGCCTAAATTCGGGAGTTTTTCCGGTAAAGTAATGGATAAACATACAGGGAAGCCTCTTTCAGGGGCAAACATACTGTTGGCCGATGCAGCCGGTGGTACAAGTTCAGGTTCATCCGGAAATTTTTCTCTTAATAAGTTAATAAGCGGCAATTATGAAATTATTGTCAGTTACATTGGATACGAACCGGTAAAAAAAGTAATCAATATTCCTCCCGGCGAGCATGTTCAGGAACAAATAGCTCTTTCATCAAGACCTGAATTTATTACCCCTTTAGTTGTTGAAAGCCATCGCCCGCGATTGGATTATAGTTCCACTGTAGCTAAGGGTGATGATTGGGACACGGCTGTTTTAATGAAGCCCATTCGTAATCTTAGTCTGATGCCCGGTGTCCAATTTGGGCTTCCGCTTTCCGATCTTCATATCCAGGGAGGCGAGCAGGGCGATCACCGGATTTATCTGGATGAAGTTCCTATTTATAACCCATACAGTTTTGGCCGAATGTTTAGTGCTTTTAGTCCGCTTGCACTCGGTGATGTTACGTTGCATAAAGCAGGCTATGGGGTGAGGCACGGAAGTCAAATGGCAGGAATGATTGACCTTTCTCACAACATTTCGAACGTATATGAAAACCAAGCTGTAGTGCAAGCTGATCCGTTAAGCTTGAATTTCAGGGGAGATGTAGCTTTTCCACTTAGAAATAATAAGTCTATACAAACAATGGTGGCTGTAAGAACTAATATTTGGGATTTATATGAAGATCCGGCGCTGTCACAGATAATGAGTGAGTGGGATCAAATAGATCCTTTGTTAGCAAATTTACAGCTCGAAAATGAAAATGCATTCGACTATAGCCCCACGTTACAGCAGGCCGATGTTGGATTTCTTGATACTCATTTTGCAGCATCGTACGAACCGGGACCATTTAGCAGAATCAATGGTTCGATCTATTTTGCCGAAAATAATTTACGATCTGATTTATTGAGTGAAAACAGAACAAATTCAGATACTCCCCGATATTTATATGCAAGTGACTCGTATGAGTGGAGTAATTTGGCAGGCCAGTTTTCATGGGAACAACTTGTTTCTCCAAGGCTGGATTTATCAGCAAAAGTCGCTTACAGCCAAAATCAATTCGGACATCAAAATATACTCAGCACAAGCAATACTCTTCCTATTTTTCCGGAAAGTGAGATAGGTTTAAACGAACGCATTGAGCTTCCTACGCAGGTGGATGAAAATTCCATTCGGCATATCTTTTTAAAAGCAGACTTTTCGTATAGCTTCTCTCCAGTGCTTTCACTGGATGGTGGGCTCAAATCAGATTTTATAAATTCTGAAATAAAGATTTCAGATGAGACAGTTTTTCCTGTAAATATCGAAGATTCTTCGGTTTTGCTTAGCGGGTATCTGCAAAACAATCACGCAGTTGGCAGGGGGTGGAGCGTTGATTACGGTTCGAGATTTACATGGCTAAATAGAAAGAACAGAGTTTATGCAGAGCCGAGAGCTTCCATTCAATATGATAAATCAGAATCGCGAATTGGCTATTGGTCGTTGCGTTTCGCAGGAGGATTATATCGCCAATTTATAAATGAACACCGAGTTACCAATGTTGGGGCATCATCTTTAGTTCCGGATTTTTCTATTTGGTCGCATTCAGGAGAAATGAATATTCCTTTAGCGACCCATTTAACCGGATCGTTTTTAGTAGAACCAACAGCTCGAACATCATTAACCATCGAAGGTTTTTATAAATGGCAGCCTAGTACACCCATCACTTCATACGGAAACTTGGTAAGTGGAGATAACTCAAATCGATCAAACACGGGTGCTTTTGCGGAGTTAACGGAGTTAACTGCGATTGGCGCAGGTTTCAGGCTCAGACAAATTGTAAATAACCGCTTGAGGGTTTTAGGAGGATACGATTACAACTATAGCCGGCTGAACCTGGAATCACAGTTTGGCCGTACGCTACCATCTTCCTGGAATGAGCCACACCGCGCTCAATTCAGGGCTTTTTATCATTTAACAGAGGGAGTTACTTTTTCTGGTAAATGGCAGGGAATCTGGGGCAGAAGATGGGCATTTCGTGATTCGTATTATAACTTCCTGCGATTTCGCGATGTAAATGTTGCCGGAGAATTTAATTTTAATTCACCTGAAAACGATCAGCTTTCCGCATTTCATCAGGTGGATTTATCAATAATTTATCAACCAACAATCGGGGTTGCCGATCTGGAGGTTAGACTTGAACTGATAAATATATTAAATAGAAGAAATACAATTGATCAAAGTTTGGTACCAATCAGCCCTGACAATTCATCAGAATACAGGATTGAAGAGAGACAGCTACCGGGATTTTATCCATCCCTAAGTATTCAGGTTCAAATATAGTATGATGAAAATTTCAGAAAACAGCAGGAAGACGGCCCAAGATTTACTCCTTGATAATAATCACTGTGGGTTGCTAGACCACTTTTAATTTATTCCCAACCCTTTTCCCCAATCAATGGCACAAATTTAAATTCTTTAAGCTGTTCCTCTTCAAATGCATCTACTGCAATTCGGGTGATGCGGGTCATCGTTTGAACTTCCTGGCTGCCAACAGGCACTATCAGCCTGCCACCAACTGCTAATTGCTGTATCAATTCCTCAGGTATAACAGGCGCCCCTGCAGTTACAATAATCCCATCATAAGGCGCGTACGCAGACCATCCAAGTGTTCCGTCCCCACATTTTAACCGCGGCCTGAATCCCAGCTCCTGCAACTTTTCACGAGCACTTAAATAGAGTGGTTCATGACGTTCAACACTATAAACATCCGCCCCCATTTGGCATAATATAGCAGCCTGATAGCCTGAACCGGTTCCGATTTCCAAAATTTTATCCCCTTTTTTAACATTCAGGAGCTCCGTTTGTGCGGCAACCGTGTAAGGTTGTGATATGGTTTGACCGTTTCCAATTGGAAGGGCGCTATCCTCATAAGCACGGTTTTCCAGAGCCGTATCCACAAAAATATGGCGCGGCACCTGCTGTATAGCCTGCAACACATTCGGATCTTTAATACCCTTATCCCGAATATGATCGGTAAGTTTTTTTCTGCGATTAGAAAATTTTCTATGTATTCTCTTTTTATCCAATGGTTTTCCCGAAATCATCTCATTTATTACTTAGAGAAAGAACTTATCAAAAAGATTCATGCTAATCGAATATCTGATAAAAAATAAACCTAAAAATTAAGAATCGATATTGATGAGAGATTTTGTTTAATAGGAGGGTATTGAATCCCATCCGATGGTTGGATTTACCGACGGATGGATGTTTTTAGTACTTGTTAACCAGCCTGACCACAACATCAGCGTTCTGATGGGGCAGTAATGCACAAGCTTCTGATCGAATTATAAATTGAGATATTGTATTTAATCACAATGCTTGTATTTTCTATCCATCATTTAATGAAACACCCTTTATGAACATTAAAAAATGGATATTGTCAGTGGCATTCATGGTAGTGTCGCTGTTTGTTGTTGGTTGGATGGATCTTCAGGCATTTGCAAACACGGATGGTGAAACATCAGCAATGTATGGCACCTGGATAAGTTTAATTCCGCCCCTGGTAGCAATTGGCCTTGCATTGCTCACTCGCGAAGTTGTCCTGTCACTTTTTGCCGGTATTTGGGTTGGGGCACTTTTCTTGGTTGGATTTAACCCAATTTCCGGTACAGCTCAGTCGCTCGATTTATTGGTCGGTTCACTCGTAAATGCCGATCATATTGCCATTATTGTGTTTAGTTTACTTTTAGGTGGAATGGTTGGGGTGATGTCTCGCGGTGGCGGAACACAAGGTGTGGTTGATCAACTTAGTAAATTTGCTACTACTCGTAAGAAAGGCCAGCTATTTTCATGGGCATCTGCACTGTTCATCTTTTTTGATGATTACGCCAATACATTGATCCGCGGAAATGCACTTCGTCCGATGACAGATCGCCTACAGATCTCCCGCGAAAAGCTGGCATATATTGTTGATTCCACTGCAGCACCACTTGCCGTATGCGCAGTGATTACCACGTGGATTGGCTTTGAAATAACTCAAATTCAAAATGCACTATCCGGTCTTGCCGAACAGACCACAGATGCAGCTCTCGCCACACAGCTTCAGGCCGGCGCTGATAATGCATTTATCATATTTCTGCACTCTATTCCTTACCTCTTTTATCCAATTTTAGCTCTTGCCTTTGTTTTGATGACGATCGTAATGCGGAAAGAGTTTGGCCCGATGCTTACTGCCGAACGGCGTGCTTATTCAGGAAAGGGTGTGATCAGGGAAGGCTCAATGCCGGCAACCGATACAAGTCTGGCATCTCTTCAACCCGAAGAAGACAAGCCTAAACGCTGGTATAATGCCGGTATTCCGGTAATTTCAGTAATTATTGTAGCTCTTTATGGCTTGTACTCAACAGGAGCAGCCAGTCTGGAAGCCGGTGAAAGTGGGATTACGGCAATTATTGGGAATGCAGATCCTTTTGCGGCTCTTTTATGGGCATCATTTACCGGCTGTGCGGTTGCGATAGGGCTGGTTGTTTTTCAAAAAGTACTTACTGTAAATCAAGCACTTGAGTCTTGGGTAGGAGGAATCCAGTCAATGCTTATGGCGGTAATCATTCTGATTCTCGCGTGGGGATTGGGTGCTGTAACACAGGAAGTGGGGACAGGAACCTACCTGGCATCTCTACTTGAAGATACACTACCTCTTGCACTGCTTCCCGGACTGGTATTTTTTATTGCCGCTGTTACAGCTTTCTCCACGGGAACTTCCTGGGGAACCATGGCTATCCTTTTTCCTGTAGTGGTACCACTTTCTATTGCCATGGGAGCCGGAATCGGATTTGCCGGTGGAGAACATTATGGAATTTTATTGGGCGCCATCAGCTCAGTTATGGCAGGTGCTGTATTTGGAGATCACTGTTCTCCTATATCTGATACTACGGTGTTGAGTTCGATGTCATCTGCCTGTGACTTGATTGACCATGTTCGTACGCAGCTGCCTTACGCACTTGTGGTTGCAGTTGTAGCCCTTATCGTTGGTGAGATCCCAGCCGCATTTGAAATGATTCACCCGGTTTGGGGACTTCTTACAGGATTAATAATCCTCTATTTGATTCTTCGATATTATGGTGAAGATCCTGAAACCATACCGGCTCAGTAATTGATAGTTCATAGAGACCTTTTCGACATGTCGAGATTGTCCAAAAAAGATGTTATTCTTCTGTCGGTGTTAAGGTCAGGAGATACCGATAGCGTTCAAAAATGAGCGGATCGGGATCCGGTATGACGTAAAAGTCAGAAAATTATATTTCATATACCTCTTTTTTGAACAGTCCGGTATTTCTTTTAATTGTTTGCTCACTTAAAATTATCCAGTTGTGATTTCTTCATTTGTACAGTCACTAAAAAATAAACCTTCTCAAGATCTATTTAATCCTTGGTTTGAACAAGATATAGAACATGATGAGTTTTCTGAAGCACCTGAAATTCGTCGGTTACAGCTAGAAACGTATCTAAAGGAAAGAAAAAGCACTGCGAAATATTTGTTTATTGCAGAAGCGTTAGGATATCAGGGTGGCCATTTTACGGGTATTGCTATGACATCTGAACGAATACTTTTAGGCCATCAGGAGGGAAAGTATGGTGTAAAACCCGAACAGGTATTTTGCGGCCAAACTCCGGTAAGAACTAGCCGGCCTGATTTTATTAAAAAAGGTATGAGTGAACCAACCGCTACCATTATGTGGGGAGCTTTGGCTGATTTAAAAATTAATCCATATGAGGTTGTATTATGGAATGCAGTGCCATGGCATCCGTATAATCCAAAAAAGGGAATACTAAGCAATCGAACCCCCACACAACCGGAACTTGAGGCAGGATTACAATATTTGCACACGTTCAT
>JBGTFX010000315.1:0-3123 GCA_041747055.1 Balneolaceae bacterium | reverse complement strand
GGTCGCAGTACGGAATGGGGTGGAGAGTGCTCGATAATCACGGGCAAAGGATCGTCTATCACGGCGGATATGTAAACGGATACCGCAGTGAAATCGCCTTTGCGCCTGATGATGGGCTAGGTATCTATATCGTCATCAACGCCTCCTCAAGCTATCCTTTAACAATGATCCCGGGGATTTTTAATCATTTTAGAACGATAGACTTGAACGAAAATTTAGAATAAGTGCCGCAGCTGCTTATTAAACTAAATTTTCTTGTCCAAATTGAGCCAGTTGGTCTACAATCGGTAACGTCTTCAATCCTAATTTGGTCAATCGATATTCCACTTTCGGGGGAATTTCGGGATAGGCTTTTTTACTGACCAATTTATTTTTAACAAGTAGTAGGTACTTGTAAAAAGGTAAGTTACTCTATACTTTTGTACAAATTATCTAAAAATAGAAATCATAACACAAGTGGAATTAAACAAGCAATTAGCTATTACAGCTTTATCAAAGAAACTTTTGGTGATATTGATGTCACCGTGTAGATGATCATAAGTAGGAATTTCATACACTCAATCCAACACTTTTCGATGGTACCAAAGGGGTAAAAGCAGTTGTACATATGCTCGCATCACAAGATGTGCCAAAATAGAGCGTAGTTTCCATAGGTATCTGAAGAAGGACAATTTAATTGCAATTAAGCATCAAAATAAAAATAAAGAAAATGAAAATTTTAGTATTCGGAGCCACAGGCTCACAACAATTCAATGTAATAGGAGAGGCCCTAAATAAAGGGGCAGAAGTAATAGCAGCTACCCGCTCAGAAAAAAGTTTTGAAAAATTAAAACAGGCAGGGGCAACACCCATTCTGGCAAATATGAGTGATGCAGATAAAATGCATGAGATTGCCAACGGTATAGATGCGATAGCTTTTATGGTTCCGGTTTCTCTCCCCAATCCACTTGATGGTTTGCAGTATGCCAAAAATGTGATTGATGCAGCCAAAGCAAATGAAATAAGTAAAATCGTTTGGAATACCAGTGGTTGGCTATCGCCTCAAAAAATTGGAATACCCTCTGAAGATGTAAAATTGGACATCAGGGATTATCTTGAAAATAGCGGAGTGGATTATGTAATAATCGAACCCACCATTTATATGGAGAATCTGATGGGTCCCTTTTGTGCACCCTTCGTAAAAAATGAGAAGAAGCTCGCTTATCCTACTCCTGAAGCAATGCCTATTGGCTGGATAGCCTCCAGAGATGTAAGCGCCTTTGTTGTTGAAGCTATCTACAACACAAAGCTGAAAGCAGATACTTTCCAAATTAGTGGTTTAGAAAATCTAAAAGGAAATGATTTGGCAGATAGGTTTTCTAAAGGCGTAAGTGAAAATATTAAGTATTATATGATGCCGTCTAAAGAATTCGGGGATATATTAATACCTATGGTTGGAGAAGCAGGTGCAGCTGGCGTTGTATCTTTTTATGAAAGCCTGCAAAATTCAACGGAATATCCACCAAAGTTCAACCCTGCTATGAGTGAAGTATTAGAAACACTTCCTGTACAAATGACCTCACTGGAACAGTGGGCGAAGGAGAATAAGGAATATTTTTTAAACTAATTGTTAATAACAGGCTCGAACGTCATCCGTTTGAGCCGATTGTTAACGTAAACCCCGTACTTTAGGAGGACGTCAAATTCTTTTTCGGCTACTGACAGTAAATTTCCATTCGATAAGCTCGCCCATCCCATTTCAGGAGTAGTCTTTGCAAAGAATTCCGGGTCTAATTCTTCAATTCGATACTTAATTTTTTGGGAAGACATTCATCCAGCAAAATCTTGATCATTGTGGCTGAAGTAGTTGATCCTTAAATCTCTCAAGCACCTGAATAGCTTGTTGTTTGGTTACTGTGGGAAATTCTTCCAAAAATTCATTTAAGGAATGTCCAGCCTCCAGATATTCAAAAAAAGTGCTTATCGGGACACGAGTACCCTTAAACACAGGTGTGCCTCCGAGAATGTCTTTTCGCCTTTCGATAAGATTATTTGGAGTAGCCATATCAATGCCGGGAAAATTAATGGTTGGTTATGTAATATAGTCAACGAAAGGGCGACTTGGAAATTTCAAAATTCGAATACATTAAGAATGGAGAGAAATTCCCTTAAGTAGCTATAACGTCTGCGGTTTGTGCTGCCGGGGTGACCAACTTTGAAGTAGGGGTGCCAAAGTTATATTTGGCTTAATCCAGTACCCTCCGAATGTAATTAATCTGACCAAGGTGGTAGGAGAGATGGGATGATAGGTGCAACAGCATGAATGAGGTTGTCAACTTATGGCCGAGTACATCCTCCGGGTAACGGGCGTTGAGGTCGGTTTTACTAATGTTTCGAAGTGTTTGTTCAACAATCTCGGCCACATCATCAATGTCGGCAATAAGTTTGCTTGCGGGGATATTTTTGTTTTCGAACTCCGAGTCACGATCTCTCACGTAACCGGTATTTCC
Source organism: Balneolaceae bacterium (assembly GCA_041747055.1). GTDB lineage: Bacteria > Bacteroidota > Rhodothermia > Balneolales > Balneolaceae > SW132. The sequence goes on along the minus strand of JBGTFX010000315.1, from coordinate 634 downwards.
AAGATGATGACCAATGTAGTGATTCAGATTACCGATGAGGTGAAGAGATAGATTGCCGGCAGAATTGGTAATGGTTCCGGTAGTTACCCAGAGATTTTCTCCTAAACGGAATAACAGGATCTCTTTTTTGAGCTTATCAAGGTCACGTTTGTAAATGGTAATGAGTTCTTCAATCATAGTTTTGTTCTTGTTTGTAGTTACACAGAATTCTGTCCGAATTATAGTTCAAATCATTCCTTCATCCAACTGCGAAAGGATTGTGCCGAGAGAAATAATCAGGTAAACAAAGCTATACCTTTTTGATTATTACTTTCGGGCCTGTCGATTGGGATATAAATATCAAACCTGGCACCTTTATTTAATTCGCCTGTTGCTGTTATAACGCCGCTATGGTTTTCTACTATTCGTTTGCAGATGGTTAATCCTAGTCCTGTGCCGGGGTATTTTTGTCCATTGAGCCGTTCAAAAAAATTAAAGATGCGGTCTTGAAATTGTGGTTCAAATCCTATTCCATTGTCGATGAAGCTTATATGGCAGTATTTAATATCGGATTGAAGTTCCGGGTTCAGATTTTTTCCAAAAGCGCATTCGTATTGAATAGTAATTTGAAGTTTCCTTTCAGGATCAGAAAATT
>JBGTFX010000314.1:0-6994 GCA_041747055.1 Balneolaceae bacterium | reverse complement strand
ATTATTAATCGAACTCAGGTTAATAAATAATCGTCATAGAATAACTATTTTTCCGAAGCCACTTTACCGTTTGTGCCATTGTTGATCACTTCATAGATGAAGTATGGTGGAATATTCAGCATTTCGAATTCGGTTTCGTAGTTGCCGAATACTTCCATGACCGGTTTTTTTAAATGACCGCTGGTCTGATAAGCCAAAAATTTTGCCCCTTCTTTAAGGATATCTTTTGTAGCCGTAAGTACTACGCGTTTTCTCTCTTTATTGAGAAATGAAAAAGGTATTCCCGAAAGTACGTAATCTACATTCCCAATATCCTCCGGCTTCAGTATACTTCGCACATCACCGGCTAAAATATTATGTACCTCTACACGGGGATCATCAAGCTCTCTCTTTAGCATTTCAGCAAAATTTTCGTTTGCTTCGATAAGCACCAGGCGGGAACCCGGGGTCATATTTTCGAGCAGATATTTGGAAAAAACACCATCTCCCGGCCCGTATTCAACAAGAAGAAAATCCTTTGTAAAATCGATATGGGTACAAACTTTTTTTACGCAGCGGGTTGATGTCGGCGTTATTGAAGCTACGTCCCTATCTTTTATAAATGTCTTTAAAAAATCAATCTTACCCATTTGGTCGATTATTAGTTTATAGTTCTTGTTCTAATTTACCAATTTGATCGCGAATTCTTGCGGCCTCTTCAAACTCCATATTTTTCGCTGCATGAATCATTGATTCCCGCAGATAATCGAGAAATTTATCCTTGCTTTCAAATGTAACTTCTTTCATTGCAGGATTTGCCTTGTATTGAATTCCCTCTTCCGCAACTTTCACAACCTCTAAATAATCTTTTTCTTCTAATGAATCCTTCTCTCCAAAATCGAAATTTTTAGTTGAAATCAGTGACGGATCCACCAACGGCTTTAACTCTTTTTCAATGGTTTTTGGGGTAATGCCGTGCTTTTTATTATACGCCATCTGAATTTCGCGCCGACGATCGGTCTCTGCCACTACTTTCTGAATCGCATTGGTCATCTTATCGGCATATAAAATGGCCTTGCCACCCACATTCCGTGCAGCACGTCCCACAATCTGAAACAATGCCGTCTCTGATCGCAAAAAACCTTCTTTATCGGCATCCAAAATAGCCACAAGGGTCAATTCCGGAATATCGATTCCCTCTCTCAATAAATTAATTCCAACTAGTACGTTAAAATCTCCTCGTCTAAATTTGTAAAGAACTTCTACCCGCTGCATAGCATCCAATTCGCTGTGCATATACGCCGCGCTTATCCCTAAATTTTTCAAATATTCGCTAAGCTCTTCACTCAATCGTTTTGTCAGCGTAATGCATAACACACGCTCATTTTTTTCTACCCGCTGCTGAATTTCTTCCAAAAGATCATCCACTTGCGATCCCAGGGGACGAACCTCAATTTCCGGCTCCATCAAACCTGTGGGCCTAATGAGTTGCTCTACAAACACTCCATCTGATTTTTCAAGTTCGTAATCTGCCGGAGTAGCGCTCACAAAAATAGCCTGATTCACCATCGTTTCCCACTCCTCAAAAGTAAGCGGGCGGTTATCGAGGGCTGATGGCAGCCTGAACCCATGCTCTACCAATTCCATTTTTCGGGATCGGTCACCACCGTACATTGCACCAATCTGGGGAACGGTTTGATGGCTCTCATCCACCACAAGCAAAAAGTCATCGGGAAAATAATCAAACAGGCAATACGGCCGTTCGCCCGGTTTTCGCGCACTTAAATACCGCGAGTAATTTTCAATTCCCGAGCAGTATCCTATCTCTTGCATCATTTCTATATCAAAAAGCGTTCGCTGCTGAATCCGCTTCGCTTCTAAAAAACGTTGCTCATCCTGCAAAACGTCTACACGATGGTGCATTTCGTCCCGAATCTGCTGAATGGCTTCATCAAGCCGCCCTTTTGATGTTACATAATGAGAAGCCGGAAAGATCCGAAACTCCTCAACCTCTTCCAGGACATTTCCGTGATCGACGTTAAAAATCTCCAGTTTTTCAATTTCATCTCCCCACATTGAAATGCGAAGTCCCTCTTCTGAATACGCCGGGTACACATCAATTACATCTCCTCGCACGCGAAATGTTCCGCGTTTGAAATCAATATCATTCCTGGAGTAGTGAAGATCAACCAAATCGTATAAAAGTGTATTTCGTGGAATCGACTGACCAACTTTCAGCGTTACAATCAGCTTTTCGTATTCCGATGGAGAACCAATACCGTAAATGCAACTTACGGATGAGACAATAATTACATCACGCCGACCCGATAGCAACGAACTTGTTGCCCGTAAACGTAATTTTTGGATTTCCTCGTTGATGGAAAGATCTTTCTCAATAAATTTATCCTGCGCAGATATATACGCTTCGGGCTGATAGTAGTCATAATAGGAGATGAAAAACTCAACGCGATTTTCCGGAAAAAAATCACTTAACTCCCGGTACAGCTGTGCCGCCAACGTTTTATTATGGCTCATCACCAACGTTGGTTTTTGCACGTTTTCAATCACGCCGGCAATCGTTCGGGTTTTCCCCGAGCCGGTAATCCCTAATAGCGTTTGGTACTTGTCTTTTTGATTGATCCCTTCCGTTAATTCCTTGATCGCTTGAGGCTGATCTCCGGCGGGCTCCCATGGAGAATGAAGTTTGAATTCTGACATACCTCGTAAGATAACGAGCTATTTATCCGAATAAAAGAATTTCAGTTGCAAATATTCTCGTATTGCACATTTTTGCGGGAATTGAGGTACTTTTGAGCCAGCCTAAATTGTCATCAACTAACAACCATGCCGAAACAAAAAGATTTATCTGAACAGCGCCAGCGAATTGATTTTATTGACCAGCAAATTTTAGATCTGCTGAAGGAGAGGAACAAGGTTTCGTTTGATGTGATTGCGCATAAAATTGAAAATCAGCTGCCCGTTTTTGTTGCCAGTCGCGAGGAGGAGAAAACGCAGCGATTTAGAACAATGGCCGAAGAACGTGATTTGGATCCCGACTGGGCTGAAGATTTTTTACGGATGATTATGTCTGCCTCCAGAGCTACTCAATCGACAAATACATTTCCGCGTTCCACCAAAGAACCCAAGCATATTTTAATCGTTGGCGGTGATGGCGGAATGGGATCACTCTACCGAAAAGTAGCCGATCAAAGCGGACACATCACCTACAGCATCGATAAGGGAAATTGGTATGAGCTTGATGAAATCGCCCCAAAGCTGGATCTGGCAATCGTTACCGTTCCGATAAACATTACAATTGATGTTATTCAGCGCTTGTCGAATAAACTTCACGATAAAACCATTCTGGCTGATTTTACCAGTAACAAGTCTGAACCCCTTCAGGCAATGTTGGATGCGCATCACGGACCGGTAGTGGGACTCCATCCCATGCACGGACCTGATGTGCCTAACCTTTCGAAGCAGCTGATCGTATTTTGTGAAGGACGTGGCAAAGAGAAAACCGAGTGGCTGAAGGAGCAGTGTGAACTGTGGGGAATGCAGGTTATTGAAGCGGATCCCGAAAATCATGATCATGTTATGAATTTGGTGCAGGGACTTCGCCATTTTGTGGCGCTGCTGCACGGCTCATTTATGAAGCAGTTTGAGCTCGACCCTAATCAGATGCTGGAGTATTCAAGTCCCGTTTACCGCGCCGAGCTGATGATGACCGGACGGATTTTCGCCCAGGATGCGCAGCTTTATGCCGATATCGTATTTTCAAATAAAGAGCGCCGGGATATGCTGGTTTCGTTTTTCAAGCATCATCAAAAATTAATTGAGATGGTTGAACAGGATGACAAGAAAGGGTTCATCAAAGAGTTTGAAGCCGTAACGGATTTCTTTGGAAGTTTTGCAACACAGGCGCTTAAGGAGAGCGGTTATTTGATCAATCGGCTGGCGGATCGTTTTTCTTAAAGTGGTATAGACCTCCAAGGTTTCAAAAAACCTTGGAGGTCTCGCTCAGACATTAATTCATCAACCAAATGGCCCCGTTTAATGCCATGGCAAACGCTACCCAAAGGGCATAAGGAACAAAAAGCCATCCGGCAATTTTATCCTCCTTATAGAACAGAATTGTTGTGAGGATGATTGCAATGAGCAGAACAAAAATCTCGAAAAAAGCCCATCCTATTTCCTGCATACCGAAGAAAAGCTGTGACCAGAGCCCATTTAAAAACAGTTGAACTCCAAACATTGAAAGCTCTGTTTTTCCCTTTTTAAAACCCAGTTTCCGCCAGATTCTCCACGCAGCGATACCCATAAAGGTATAAAGAACAGTCCACACAGGGCCAAACAGCCAAGCCGGCGGATTCCAATCCGGTCTGTTTAATTGTTCGTACCATACAGTGGAACCATTACCCGGGGATACTTGAGCGCCGGTCCATGCAACAAAGTAACATAAGCCTATCCATAACAGTAGGCTTAAAACAGATCGAAGGTTAATATTTTTCATTAAATTGTTAGACTTTCTTGAAACTCTTTGCGTTTAAACGGAGTATATTAATGTATGATGCGTATGCAACTTCTTTGGATGACGATTATGAATAAAATAAAGATACTACTTTTAGTCTTACTCACCTTTTCTTTAGCCGGAATTACTTTAGGCAGCAGTTTCTCTATGCTCCCTAACGAATCTGATCCGGAAAGAATTTCTACATTTATTATTTCTTTTGAATCTTTTGAGAATGGTGAAATGTTAACCCGTCGTGAGTTTACAGATCAAGCTACATCAGAGGAGAGAAAATTTTTCCCGTTAAATCTCGATAACATATTATTGAGAGAAGATACTGCCACAAGAACAGGGCTATTGCAGAATTACCCAAATCCTTTTAGTCCGTATACAAATATCAGTTATACACTTGAAAAGAAAAATCCGATCAAGCTAGAATTATTTAACTCTATCGGCACAAGAATAGCCACTTTAATTGATGGCGAACAGTCTGCCGGGAAGTACAACATTCAGTTTGATGGCAGTACATTATCAAGCGGGAACTATGTCTATAGGCTTCAAACCCCATCAGAAACCTATACACGTCACATGACATTGGTGAGATAACATTATCTCACCTTATTTTTTGAACATGGTGCTGAGTGCAAAAAATACGTTTTCTTTTCTCTCCAGCAACCTTCTTTTAAAGTACGGAAACCACATAGTACCATAAGGCACATAAACACGAGTATTATAACCATCTTCGGTTAATTTTTTCACCGTGTCTTCGCGAAGACCGTACAACATCTGAAATTCAAATCGGGATTTTTCAATCTTGTTCTCTTCTGTATACTCTTTTACCCATTCGATGAGTTCATCATCATGAGTTGCAATTCGAGGATAGGGAGTTTTATTAAATAGCACTTTGGCATACTCTTTAAAGGCACTTCGAATATACGGCATGTTTTGTAGAGCAACATTTTCAGGCTCTCCATAAGCACCCTTGCAAAGCCGTACATCAGCCCCTAATTCCGCCAATTCGTTGATATCTTCTTTTGACCGGTGCAAGTAGGCCTGTATTACAATCCCCACATGTTTGCCGTATTTTTTAAACGCTTCTTTAAATATATCGATAGTCACTCCGGTTACGGCAGACCCTTCCATATCAATTCGGACAAAAGAGTCTTTATCGCGAGCTTCATCAAGTAGCCTATGTAAATTATCCCGGCAGTAATCTTCATCAATATCGAGGCCAAGCATAGTTAGCTTTATGGATATTGTGCTTTTCAATCCTGCCAAATCAATATTTTGAATAAGCTGAATATATTCTTCAACCGTTTTGTCAGCTGTTTTTCGATTTTTCAGGTTTTCGCCTAAAAGATCCAGCGTCACTTTAATTTTATTTTCATTTAAAGCTCGTACCTTTGGTAGCGCTTTTTCAAATGTTTCTCCAGCTACAAACCGCTTTGCAAGTGCATAGGGTAATTTCATAATTCAAGTCTTTTTTAATTCGGTGTGAAGTTAAAGAACTGCTCTTGAAAACACACTATTCGAGTGGACAATATTTTTAAAACGAAACCTTCATACTATCCGACCGTAAAGAGTTCTAAGTCAGCTTCTTTGCTGATACAGAACATATAACATTAAGACTATGGAAAAAATAAAGAACACAATTCTATCAATTTTGGTCATTGTATTGGCCATTTTTTCGACCGTTGAGGCGCAGTCATCTTCTGATATTTATCAATCTCATTCTTTTTCTGTTGAAGATTCACCTTCAATAAAAATCAATACTTCAGGTGGCCATATAGAAGTCGTTGGCCACTCAGAAAATGAAGTCCGCGTTGAAATGTATGTGCGAAAGGGAAACAGGTACTATACCGCATCCGATACCGACCTTGATGAATATGAAATTACAATTGCAAAACAAGGGAATACTATAACTGCATCTGCCAAAAAAGAGAATTCTTCTACGGGAAGATGGTTTCGATCAGGCGATAATTTCAGCATCTCATTTAAAATACTTACGCCGGTATCATCTTTGGTTGAGGCGCGAACAAGTGGTGGCCATATTTCGGCAGAAAACCTACAAAATGATCTTTCAGCCAGAACCAGCGGTGGGCATGTGAATGTTGACCGAATTGTTGGTGTAATGGACTTGCGAACTTCCGGCGGACATATTAAAATTAAAAACAGTACCGGAAATACAGATGCAAGAACAAGCGGGGGACATATAGATGCAGAAAATATTCAGGGTGAGCTTAATCTCCGAACATCAGGCGGACATATTTCGCTTAAAGATATAAGTGGAGCTGCATCAGGCCGAACAAGTGGCGGAAGTATCACTGCAAATTTAATAGAATTAACAGGTGATTTGGATCTCCATACCAGTGGCGGAAGTATTCGCGTAAAGGTTCCATCAGAAAATGGTTATAATCTTAATTTGAGAGGAAACAGAGTAAATGTGAGGCTTCAGAATTTTACGGGAGACTCTGAACGCGGCCGTATTATTGGAGAGATGAACGG
>JBGTFX010000313.1:0-3702 GCA_041747055.1 Balneolaceae bacterium | reverse complement strand
GCTCGATTAACTCTTTTTCAAAAACAGCCTCCTGTTCTCGCAGCCCCTTTATGAAATCGAAAAGCTCGTACACCTTCATGTTTTCAGGATAACGGGCCACCTGTGGCATATAGCCCAGATTTTCGCGGTACTTCCAGTTACCGTTTAATTTGATGTCATCCACATGAATGGTTCCGGAATCTGCTTTTACCAGACCGAGCAAAGTTTTAATCAGGGTAGTTTTTCCTGCGCCATTCGGACCTACAACTCCCGTGGCCTGACCTTCAGGTATATGAAGGTTCATTCCTTTTAAGACCTCGAGGTCCCCAAACTGCTTAAATAAATTTTCTATCCGTATCATTGAATTCGCTCCATTTTTGGACGTTCGTCAATCAGTGTCTGTGGCGTAAGTACCGGCATAATTCGTTCTGCTGTATCTAAAAGTGAAATAAACATGCTTCTCAGCAGGATCAGTGACTCCGGCCGACGTTGTGTTATGACTGAAAAAAGGCTCACCGGACGATAGGGTACATCCCCAATGCCATTCCGATCGAGATCGTAGCCGTCGTAGTGGCTCCAGTAATTTCCCTCGAATGTATTTGGGTTGCGCGGGCTGTCTGTGGTCACATCAAAACTATTTTCAATAAAGTTGTTTTGGGTGAAACGATTTGTTCTGCTGCTCGATTTAATGCTGACTGCGTAGCCATTCAGCTCAAAATTATTTCTGTGGATTTCAATATCACTGCTCGATTCCGAAAATATCCCGATTGTATTTCGAAAGAAGCGATTATTTTCGATCCGGCTCTCCTGCATATCCTTTAGCAACAGACCATAAGCAGAAGCACCCCAGTTGTGCTCAAACAGGTTGCCTGTCATGTCAACATTTTTAGAGTACATCACGGCTACACCGGCGCCGTTTCTTCGAAAAATGTTATTGCGATAAGTGCTGTCGTCCGAAAACATAAAGTGCAGGCCATAGCGGTTGTTATCGTTACTGCGATTTCCTGAAATTTCGGCTCCTTTAGCAAATTCAAGATAGATGCCATCCCGCATTCCCTCTATGTTATTATCCAATATTTTAGGGTCTCGTACGCTCCATAAATGTATTCCATTTCCGGATGCAGCTTCCCGACGATTGTATGACTGAATTTGGTTGCTGCGTACGATTCCTCCATCAGTTTCGGCCAGATAAATGCCGAAATAGACATTATCCAGCGTGTTGTCCTCAATAAGGAAATGCCCGGAATTTTCGATAAGAATAGCAGAATAGTCACGCACATAGCTTCTGCCGGTATTTCTGATATCAAAACCTTTCACTGTTACACTATCTGAGCGTATAATTAATATATTTCCAACTGAGTTGCCATCAATTACCGGTCTGTTAATCCCTTCAAGAGTCAGTGGTTTTGTGATTTCGATCTCACTTTCCATATACGTTCCGGGCTCTACCAATATGTGATCCCCCGGCTGTGCCATCTCCACGGCAGCTTTGATGCTTTGAACCTTGCCATTGTGTGATACAAATATGTCTTGAGCCACCGACAGGCTTGGTGCAAACAGAATTAAGAAAAGTGAAAGATTGAGACGCTTCATAATATCCCTCGGTTAATGTGTATGAGTGTGCTGACTTTCATTTTCATCTGACAGCCATTCAGCATGTACGATTTCCTTTACCCTATTCCATTCCACGATTTCGCCGCGGTATTCCTGCCTGAACTCTTCAGCCGTTTGCCGATCCGAAAAGGCCGTGAGATAAAGTCCCATCGGGCTTCTTAGAGTTTCACTATGAAGAAAATAGGCTTCTTCTACACGTAGCCACTCATCCGGATTTTCGAAATTTGGCACCCAGTGGGAGTGGAAATTCTCTCCATTTTCTGTAAGCGAGTAGGCTGCCAAACATTCGATTGAGTCGAATTTGAACGCCCTTCCCTGGTTATTCAGGATTTGAGATGCAAACTGAGGCTCCGTGATCATCATTCTGCAATAACCCCCCTGATCGCTGCCGAACTGGATAGGCTGTGGTTTTGGCTCGCATGCGGTCATTACGATCAGCAGAGCAGCGAATAGCGTTGTTAATTGCGTTTTACCCTTCATTTTTTTGATTCGTTTGACTCACCCCCTGTTCCCCTCTCTACAGGTAGAGAGGGGGGATTTCAAAACAAGTCAGTAGGTGGATTATGGTTTTGACTTTCAAAGTAACTAGGCACCTGATTTGTCATCCCGGCCTTGAGCCGGGATCTCCGTCCTTTAAAAGTTGGGAGATGCCGGATCAAGGCCGGCATGACATCATGGTTCTGTTATCTCTTCATCAAGCACCGGCAGCGGGGAGATCCCATTCCTCGCTGACCAGCTCCAGTACTTCGTCCCAGCTATAAAATGTACCGGGATATGCGTCATAGATATAATTTTTCATTTTTTCATTGGATGCATCTACAGGCGTCAGAAACAGGCCGTTCGGACTTGGCTGAAGTCTGCTTTGCAGGTATACAAGTTCATCAACGGGCAGATATTTCTGGCCATGGGCGAAATCCACAATTTCGATCGATTTGATCTGTTCGCGATTCTCCATCTCCAGGTAGTAGCCCGCGGTAGCTTCGGTCGACATGAATTTCAGAGCTTCTCCGTCGTTCATTATCATGCGCCCACCAAACCGAACTCGCTCAATAGGTTTGTTCGTGTAGGCACAAATATCTTCACCATAGTTTATGTCGAGGTGATTGGTATATGTGAATACATGGTTGGTTTCTGTCTGCTCAGCACATCCAACAGCAATCAGCAGCAGTGGAAAAAGCAGGGCTATGCATTTAATTTTCATTGTCTTGATCCGTGGTTTTAAATTTTTCAATCCATACAACTCCCACGGCCAGCACCATGGAAAGCCCGATAAAGACTGATCCGGTGTAAGGCCAAGAGCAGGCGTTAATATTCAAAAGTTGTTTACATCCTATAAGCGGCGGTTGGTAGCTCATTCCGGGAACTTTAATAGGAGCGTCCGGACTCAGATTATGTCCGTAATCATGCCCCCATAAGTAAAAATCGATAAGGCCGCCAATTCCAAGTATTACCATCAAAATCAGCCACGTGATGACCAGTTTCATACTGCCGGTTACTGCGGCAACCAATCCGAATATTATTAAAAACCCTATTATCCAGGGCATAATCTCAAACTCAGGAAAATCCTCTTTATGAATTTCTGACATTCCGATGTAATGGTTTAGGGTATTAATGCTTTGCAGATCGTGACGATTGTGGCCGGTTACATCATCGATATGGATGTGCATCCCAATTCCCTCAGGGTATTGCGGCGCAGACATGTTAATCGTCCAAAAAGGCATGTAAAACAGTCCGCCAAGAAGCAGAGCCGAAAGTGCCATGAGTATTTTTGATTGAATCTTCATTTGTAAGCTTTTCTAAAGTGAAACCGTGTGTTTTTTTTGATGATGGGGTTTAAAAGTAGATCTCCCCTCGAGGGGAGGGGTGTTCATGAGGCTTATTGCTTAAACAAAGATCGTAATTCGATCAACGCTCACAGGAACACACCCCTTGTTCGTGCCAATCAGCTTCGCTGTTGTCACTCACTTTTCCCCTCTCAAGAGGCTGTGAGAAAATGCCATTTCAATAGGGTTTGTCATTTTTCGATAATTATTTTTATGTATACGTTTTGCCCGAATATCATCCGGGGTGAAGTGACCGGGTTGGATCCCAGCTAATCACTTCTTCCAT
>JBGTFX010000312.1:0-9624 GCA_041747055.1 Balneolaceae bacterium | reverse complement strand
TAATTTAGAAGTCTGTTTGAGGGTTCTCTTGTGAAGTACCGGACACACCATTCTGCGAATAGAGTTCTTTGATTTCTTTATCATCTATAGAATAAAAATCAAAGAGAGTATCGCTCCGTAGTCCTAACCGTAGTGTTTCTACAGGTATTACCTTTTCGGGCGAAATGTTGCCCAAATTAACATTGCTGCCAAACTTTTTGATAAACCAAACTTGTTGATCTTTTTGAGGGGCTTCAAATATAAGATTTTCTACAGCAATTTGATCCGCAATTTCATCGATTAATCCAGACCTGACTTCCCCATTAGGCCGAAACAATCCAACGGTTCCGGCTTCTCTTGCCTCGCAAATAACCTTCCAGGCTCCAGCTTCTAATTCGTTATTTATCATCTTCACCCATTTGTATGGCGGAATAATAGCGTCCGGGTTTTTACTTCCAACTTCAGAAAGTACAGTAAATTCTTTACTCAGCTCCTTTATAATGTCTAATTTTTTAGTTTCCGACAGCCAAATAGTGCCATTCGAAACTTCAACATGCTTAATATTATATTGATGAAGTAATTTTATATAGCTATCAAGTTCGTTCCGAAGCACATAAGCTTCAAATAATGTTCCTCCTAAATAGACGGGGAGGTTATATTTTTTATAAACAGCTAATTTCTTATCCAAGTTTGGAGTCACATACGAGGTGCCCCAACCTAACTTAACAATGTCGACTAATTCTGAGGCTACTTCACAAAAATCTTCAGTTTGTCTTACACTATATCCCGAATCTAAAGCAAGTGTGATCCCGGAATTGCGCGGCTTTTGAGAGCGCTCAGGCAGATGACTTAATTGAAATGACATTCAGTTAATTTAGTTTGCACAAAGCAAATAAGATACAAAACCATGCTTTTGAATAAAAGCAGAGAAAATAAAGCTCTATCCATCTTTGTTTAGGCGGTTGCCCATCTTTGCTATTTTTCGAATTCTCTGCTTGTCAATATGGTGCAGCATATCAGGGGTATATCTCCACATCCAGTTTTCTCCTACTGTTCCGGGAGTGTTCATGCGGTGGGAGTCGTCTAAGTTCATATAATCCTGCAGTGGAAATATGGCTTGGTCTGCCACGGATAACATGCCCAGACGAATAAAATCCCACTGAATTTCCTTTCCATCACTTTTTGCATATTCTCTGACACGGTGTTTTTCAATGTCGGGGGCCGAATTATACCAGCCGATAGAAGTGTCATTATCATGTGTACCGGAATATGTAACACAATTTTGCGGATAATTATGAGGTAGAAAGCTATTGGTTTCATCAGAATCGAAGGCAAACTGCAAAATTTTCATTCCGGGAAAATTAAATGCTTCCCTCATTTTTATTACTCCGTCTGTCATCAATCCTAGATCTTCAGCAATAATTGGCAATTCACCGAGCTCTTCTTTTATAGTATTAAAAAGTTTAAAACCCGGGGCTTTTTCCCAAGTACCATTCTCCGCTGTTTTTTCTGATGCATCCACCTGCCAATATTCATCAAATCCACGAAAATGATCTACACGGATGGAATCAAATAACTCAAACATCTGGCGAAAGCGCTCCACCCACCAGGTGAAATTATCTTTCTCCAGAGAATCCCAATTGTACAGCGGATTTCCCCAAAGCTGACCCGTTTCGCTGAAATAATCGGGCGGTACGCCGGCTACAAGTAGGCGATCTCCTTTTTTATCCACCTCAAAAAACTGGGGATTACCCCATACATCAGCGCTGTTGTGATCTACAAAAATGGGTATATCGCCAACTACTTTAATATTTTTTGATGTGGCATAATCCTTTAATGAATACCACTGCTCAAAAAATTCGAACTGCAGCCAGATTTGATATTCAATCTCATTAGCAAAGGTTTTTTTGGCCTCTTTTAAAGCCTTTGGTTTTCGCTGAGCTAAATCTTTTTGCTCCCATTGATTCCACGGTTTACGACCGTTGGCAAGTGAACAGGCGCTGAAAAGACAATAATCTTCAAGCCAGTATTTATTGTTTTTCTGAAATTTTAAAAGCCTCTTTTCAGTTTCTATGTTGTCTTGTTTTTTAAATCTCTCAAATGCTTTCTTGTACAGCTTGTCTTTTAGCTGATAAGATTTCTCATAATCAGCTTTAATGGTTACGGGTAGTTCAGCTGTTGCGGTTTCCTGGGCAGTTAAAAGTTCTTTTTCTACAAGTAAATCAAGGCTGATTAAGTAATGATTACCCGCAAATGCCGAGTAACTTGCGTAGGGGGAATTTCCATAGCCGGTTGGGCCTAACGGCAGAACCTGCCAAATTCCCTGACCGGTTTCTGCTAAAAAATTAATAAAATGTTTGGCTTCGTGGCCTAAATCACCCATTCCATATTTTGCCGGAAATGAGGTGGGATGTACAAGGATACCGCAGGATCTAGAAAATCGCATGTAATACTTCAGTTATTATTTAATTTATAATGGTTTTAAAACAACGCCTGCAAGCGGAGGAATTGATAAAGTTACATGCGCAGGCTGACTATGCCATTGCCCGTCAACTCCTTCTATATTCGAAGGGCCGGCATTGCTTCCTCCATAAAAAGAGGAGTCACTATTAAGCAGGACTTCGTACTTGCCGGCTTTTGGAACTCCAAATTTATAGGCTTTGTGAACTGTAGGTGTAAAGTTAAGAATGAATATCAGAAAATCATCGGGATCTTTTCCGCGCCGTATGAAAGAAAGCAGGCAGTTATCTGCATCGCTGATGTCGATCCATTCAAATCCTTCCCAGTTAAAATCCACTTCATGCATTGCTGTTTCAGTTTTATACAATGCATTTAAATCTTTTACGAGGTGGCGAACGCCCTGATGGTTTTCCCACTCCAACAGATGCCAGTCTATGGAATGGGCTTCAGTCCATTCGCTCCACTGGGCAAATTCTGATCCCATAAAGAGCAGCTTTTTCCCGGGATGTCCATACATATAAGTATATAATAGCCTGAGATTCGCAAATTTCTGCCAGTCGTCTCCCGGCATTTTTGAGATCAGGGACTCCTTCATGTGCACAACTTCATCGTGCGACAATGGAAGTAAAAATTGTTCGGTAAACGCATAGATCAGAGAAAACGACAGCTGATCCTGATGGTAGCGCCTGTAAATCGGATCTTTCTCAATATAGGCCAGCGTATCATTCATCCAACCCATGTTCCATTTTAAATCAAATCCAAGTCCGCCGGATGATGTAGGTCGCGACACTCCCTGCCACGATGTAGACTCCTCAGCAAAGGTAAGCACACCCGGATAATATTCGTGCACAACATCATTAAACCGACGTAAAAAATGGAGCGCTTCCAGATTTTCCCTTCCGCCATACTGATTTGGAACCCATTCACCCTCCTCGCGCGAATAATCGAGATAGAGCATGGAAGCAACGGCATCAACCCGAAGCCCGTCGATATGAAACTCATCAAGCCAGTAAATTGCGTTAGAGATCAAAAAGTTACTGACCTCTGTCCGCCCGAAATTGAAAATGTTGGTTCCCCAATCTTTGTGCTCGCCCAGCCGCGGATCTTCATGTTCGTAAAGAGCAGTTCCATCAAACTGACGAAGGCCGTGATCATCTTTTGTAAAGTGAGCCGGAACCCAGTCTAAAATGACGCCAATATTGGCCTGATGGCATTTGTCGATGAAGTATCTCAGATCATCGGGATTTCCAAACCGGCTTGTTGGCGCGTAATATCCCGTAATTTGATAGCCCCAGGATGGATCATAAGGGTGCTCGGCAATGGGCATTAATTCGATGTGCGTAAATCCAAGATCAGTAACGTAGGGAATAAGATCATCGGCAAGCTCTCTGTAGCTCAAGAATCCGGGATCTTCATTCACTTTTCGTTTCCATGATCCCGCGTGAATTTCATATACAGAAATGGGAGCATCCGGTGCCTGAATCTTATTTCGCTCCTTCATCCACGTCTTATCTTTCCACGCATAGCTGCTGCTCCACACCTTTGATGCGGTTCCGGGGCGAAGCTCCGCAAAACGTGCGTAAGGATCAGCTTTTATGATGGGTGCATCCGTTAAATCGGTCTTAATTTCGTACTTATACAGATCACCCGGGGCGACATGTGGAATAAAAATTTCCCAGATTCCCTGGGCAGGATGTTTTCTCATGCCGTGAATTCGTCCATCCCAGTTATTGAATGATCCAACTACACTGACACGACTTGCATTGGGCGCGGCAACAACAAAATGAGTTCCCTCAACCTCATCAACCGTTTTGGCATGGGCGCCCATCCATTTATATACGTGATGATGATTCCCCTCTCCCCAAAGCTGCAAGTCAAAATCAGATAGTAGCGAACCAAAACTATAGGCATCCACAATGGTAAATTTGTGGCCATCGTGGTGAGTAATATTCAGTGAATAGTGAAAACGATTTTTCCGTCGTGAAAAAACATGCTCAAAAAAACCTGTATTATCTATTTTCGTTAATTGAACAGGTTTCCCCTTTTCTACTTGAAGAGTGATTTTTTGAGCATCCGGACGGTAGGTTCGAAAAACAAGTTTCTCTTTTCCGTCTACATTTATATGATGTAATCCAAGTACGGAGAATAGATCTCCATGGGATCCGTTGGATATGGCGTTAATTTCTTCGATTTTAAGAGTCTGGCTTTTCACATCTCCATGATTTGGTTAACCGGGTTTTAATATAAAAATATTCCACATAATAGCTCCTTGCAAAAGGAACTTAAAGCTGTGGCTAATTTCAAGTATAAGAATGAATGTAGTTCGGTTTATTGCAAGCAGATATCTTTTTTCGGGAAAACAAGTCTCCCTTGTGTCGGTACTTACGGGAATCAGCATTGCCGGATTAACCGTCGGAACGGCACTTTTAATTGTGGTACTTTCTGTATTTAATGGGTTTTATGATGTTATAAGAAGTTTTTTGCTCTCTTTTGATCCTGATATAAGAATTGAAATGGCAGAAGCTACATCCATGCGATATAACACCGAATTAATGGATCAGATAAAAAGCCATCCTGATGTTTTAGAGCTTACTCCATATATACAGAACAAAGCAATGCTGGCGTTTGAGAGTGACCGCAATGAAGTGGTTGGCGTGCGTGGAGTGGAAAGGGGATCGCACATCAGGTTAACGGAATTAGAGAATAGCATTACCAGGGGAGTGTTTGATTTATCCGTACAAAATAGCAGGCCGGGTGTTGTGATCAGCGAATCGATGAGCAGACGAATTGGTGCGAGTGAAGAGGACGAAGTTGCCCTACTCGGTGCCGTAGGAATGCGCAGGGCACTTACTCAGTTTTCCGCACCTCGGGTAAGTCGGTTTCAGGTTCGAGGGCAATATTCCATGCAGCAAATTTTGGATAGCGATGTTGTGTATATAGATATGTCTGCTGCACAACGATTATTTAATATGCAAAATGAAATTACCGGACTCGAACTAAAATTAAATGATACAGACAGCGCCGAACGGGTGAAGGGCGAACTCCAGGAAATGATAGGTGATGAGTACAAACTTTCTACTTGGTACGATATTCAAAAACCTCTCTATGATGTGATGTTGATCGAAAAATGGGGGTCCTATTTTATCTTGATGATTATTATTCTCGTTGCCGTGATGAATATTATTGGATCCATCACCATGATTGTCATCCAAAAGAAAAAAGATATAGGGGTTCTATTATCGATGGGAATGACGCCGGCAAAAATCCGTCAAATATTTCAGCAACAGGGATTGTATATAGGGTTGATTGGGTGCGGAATTGGAGGGGTGGCAGGTCTGCTATTAGCTTATGCTCAAAAAGAGTATGGACTGGTAAAACTCTCTTCTGCGTTTATCATTGATGCTTACCCGGTGTTTATCAATCCGTGGGATGTAGCTATTATTTTGGGGGGAAGTATGATTTTATGTCTAGCAGCAAGCTGGTATCCTGCAAAAAGAGCCGCACAGGTTGAGCCGGCTGATGCGGTTCGGGACGAGTAATGTGTTAATAGATTGCTGTTCAAAAAGGATATGATATTATTTCTTAGCCTCAAGCTATACCACTTCAACTATAATTAGAAGATTAGTGGACTACACCGCAAAAGACGTTCCGCAACCACATGCTTCACTGGCATTGGGATTTTCGAAGGTGAAACCGCGAGCATCCAATCCATCGGGATAATCAATCTCGATTCCGTCGAGATAAATGATATGTTTCGGGTCGACAACTACCTCAATTCCCTGACATTCGTAAAGGTTGTCGTCATCGGTGCGAATATCAAACCCAAGTTTATAGCTTAATCCTGAGCATCCACCACCTTCAACGGCTACACGCAGATAAAGGTCATCACCTAAACTTTCCTTTACTTTGATTTTCTTTATCTGAAAAGCAGCCCGTTCTGTCAGATTGATAGGATGGTCACTTACCTCACCTGATACTTCTGGAAAACCGGGAAGTCCTTTGGATTCGTTTGAATCTTCGGGATCGCTGTCTATAAGTGATGAAATTACATCATCTAAATTTTCGTCTTTAACTGCCATGATACTTCTTACTATTTATTTTCGTGGGAAAATGTGTAATAATCTTTTTCATCTTTGGTAAAAAGCTTCAAAATTCCTGCACTCACTAAGTTAACCAAAATTTTTGAAGCTCTATAACTGGTTTGATTGATTAAATTAGCAAATCCTAAAACGGTGATTTCACCATATTCTTTTAAATATCGGAATAAAATCTGTTCGTTTTTACCGTATTCAAAAGTAACTCCTTTTTCGGAGTGTGTTTGTTTTAATACTTCGGTGATCTCATCACTGGCAAGTACACTGGAATCTTTTCTGCGTACATAAACGCGGCGTTTTTTTTTGTTCTTATTGTAGATGGGTTTAACGTTCGATTCCGGTACATGAACTATTAAAACTTCTGTTCCATCAATATGAATCAGCTCTATTTTTATGGGTACAGGTGGAACGCACCAATCATTGGCCGCTTTCAAGAGCTGGAATTCTTCTTCAAAATATTCGTTTACACCAATAATATCATGATTATCGTCCACACCTATAAGTATTGTTCCGCCTTTGGTGTTGGCAAAAGCAGCAATTTCACGGGCCATTTTCTCGGGAGCAGGGACGGTGCGCTTAAATTCAAGGAATGTTCCTTCGCCTGTCTGAATCAAGTTTCGCAAGTCGTAGGGGGACATTTGCGAAATGATAATCTCACCATTTGGCAACTTCATAATACAATGTGATTGAGTTAGATCTGCATATCGTTGAAAACGATCAGAGTAATCAAATCATTTTCTCTTCCTTAGGATTACGTGTCATCAACTCATATAGTGCATCTTTTGGATTAACATCCTCAAAAAGTACTTTATGAACCGCTTTGGTAATAGGCATTTCAACATTGTTTTGTTTAGCCCAATGATAAACAGAATCTGTTGTTTTAACTCCTTCTGCTACCATATTCATTCCCGAAATAATTTCATCAAGTTTTTTTCCGCTTCCGATATTAAATCCTACAAAACGATTTCGGCTGTGTTCGCTTGTACACGTAACAATTAAATCACCCATACCGGTCAGTCCGGAAAATGTATCCTGTGATGCACCCATTACCAAACCCATACGTTTCATTTCGTGAAGGCCTCTGGTGATGAGAGCGGCTTTGGCGTTATCACCCAATTCGGCGCCATCAACAATACCGGCAGCAATGGCCATAATATTTTTCAAAGCTGCACCAATTTCAACTCCTGTAATATCATTATTAAGATAAACCCTGAACATGGGTGTCATAAACGTTTCCTGAATTATTCGCGCAACTCGTTTCGAATAGGCTGCGGCAACAACCGTTGTGGGTTTAAAAGTACTCACTTCTTCGGCATGGCTGGGTCCGCTAAGGACTCCAATTTGATCTTCAAGAGTTTTACCGTTTAATACCGAAACAAGAATTTGTGAAGGAGTCATAAAAGTATCTTTCTCAATTCCTTTCGAGACTGTTACAATAATTTCGTTTCCGGTAAGAGATGGCTTTACTCTTTCTGCAACTTTACGAAGGGCATGAGTGGGAGTAGCAAAGAGCACCATGTCGGAATTTTGAACTGTTTTTTCAAGATCTGTTGAAGCAGTAACAGTATCAGGAAGTTCAACATTAGAAATATAAGATGGATTTTTCCTGTTATTATTAATCCCGGTAACAATAGCTTCTTCACGTGCCCATAAAGTAGCCGGGTAACCTCCCTGGCCCAACACTACTGACAATGCTGTTCCAAAACTGCCGGCACCAATTATACTTATTTTTTTCACGCTGATGATTGATTCTCGTTTAGTCGCCCTTTAGAAGGTTTAAAAGAGTTCACCCTATTTTCGGTGCCTTTTAAAAGGCGACGGATATTTTCTTTATGTTTAATAATAATTCCCAATGCCAGAACGCTGCTAAAAATGATAATACTTCCATCAATGTGATAACCAAATCCATATCGTAAAAGTATTTGGGAAAAAGGATAACTAAATGAGCCGATAATGGAGGCAAGAGAAACATATCGGGTGGTAAACATTGTGGTTAGAAAAATAAACAAGGTAATACTGATTGATATTGGTTCAATCCCATAGAGCATCCCACAGGCTGTAGCCGCTCCTTTACCTCCTTTAAATCCCGCGTAGATTGGGAACATGTGTCCGACTACAGCACCAACACCGGCAAGTATAAGAAGTAAGGAATGAGTATCCCATCTCTGATAAAAAGTAATTGGGCCGCTACCGATTTCATATGCAAGCTGACTAACGAATAGAGTACATATGAGACCTTTACTAAAATCCAATATCAGAACAATAATGCCCGCTTTCCATCCTAAAATCCGGAATGTATTGGTAGCTCCGGCATTTCCGCTTCCGTGCTTGCGGATATCGATTTGGCAGAATGCCTTTCCGTACCAAAGCGAACATGGAATTGATCCAATTAAATAAGAGAGTAAAAATACAATAATGACTGAGGTCATTGGAAGCTTTAAGAATTATTGATTCCAATAATGATAACAAATTGGTGCAGAGGAATCGAGAGCCGCCCCTTTTTTTTATATATGGCGCTCAGCGTGATAGGAGGATCGTACCAATGGCCCACTTTCAACATGTTCAAGGCCAAGTTTCTCACCGATTTCCTTGTATTCCGCAAACTGGTCGGGGTGAACCCACTTAACTACAGGGTGGTGCATTTTAGTCGGCTGCATATATTGACCAATGGTTAACACATCCACATTGTGATCCACACAATCTTGCATTAATTGAATGACCTCTTCGCGCGTTTCTCCAAGTCCAACCATGATTCCGGTTTTAGAGCGAATTCCCTGTGCTTTCACACGTTTCAATAACTCCAAAGATCGCTCATATTTGGCTTGAGGCCGAACGGATCGGTATAGACGGGGAACGGTTTCGAGGTTATGGCTAAGCACATCAGGCGGTGTATCGATTACGATTTGAAGTGCATCCCAAACACCTCGAAAATCAGGAATTAGAGATTCGATGGTTACTCCATCAATCATTTCCCGTAACACTTTATGGCATTCTGCAAAGATCGGAGCACCGCCATCTTTTCGTTCATCACGGTTAACGGATGTGAGCACAACATGCTTTAATTTCATTTTTGATGCAGCATCGGCAACGC
>JBGTFX010000311.1:0-1922 GCA_041747055.1 Balneolaceae bacterium | reverse complement strand
ATTCCAGACCGGAAAAACAATGTAATGTAATTTAAATCTGCTTTTATTTGGATTTGCAAATAAAACAGTTTATTATTGCAATCAATAAATGCTTTTTATAATCCAAAGCAATAGAATCGAATCATTTTAGTGTAGCCCATCCTTCTTTCCCTTGATACCTTTTTAGCACGAACTTAAATTTTTTTCATAACCGTTAAATAATTTTGCTATGTTCTCAGGTGTACTGCTGGTGCTCATGCCCATTATATCCACCGTGGCAGGCGTGAAGATCTATATGTATTTTAGAGACCACAACCCGCCGCACTTTCATGCAAAGGATAATGGCGACAAAGAAGTATTTGATATAAAAGGGAATAGTTTAAGAGGGGGATTAAGTCCGAAAAAAAGTAAAAGAGTAAGAAAATGGGCGAAAGAGAACGAGGACTTTTTGAAAGAAGAATGGAACAAGCATAAAAAGTAATTACTATGTTAAGTAATCAATTCATCCTGGAGAGATTTAATGAATGTCCTTTACCACAACAGGTAGAGGTCTTACGGAAAGCGCTCCTGCACATGAAGGCGGACCACCGCCGCTCCGAAGCCGACTGCATCGCATTGGCAATGAATATTCCGCTATTCCCCGAAGTAATCCGCCTTGATCACATAAACGATTACCACCTCACTATGACCTTCGACAATGGGGAACAACGCACCCTCGATTTGCGCACCATTTTCGATGCGGAACGGCATTATGACAAAATGCTACTCGACGATCTTGCGCTTTTTAAGACGGTGAAAGTGGAGGATGGGACTTTGGTTTGGAAAGAGGTAGGATTTTTATCTACTGATCTTGATGGAGAGGAGCGCTTCCATTCCTATGACATCGATCCGGGCTTATTATATGAGTATTCTACACCAGCTTCAGCTGATAAATTGACCAGCCAATGAATAAACAAAGCAACATCTACGCTTTCCTGGCTTCCCGGAAAATTGATTATGTCAATTGCCCGATGCCTGTATTATTAGATGAGATAACAGCCTATTTTCGATACATTAAAAAAGAGAAGTATTTTTCCGATCAGCTACTATTGCTTTCCCAAAGCATTGAAGAACAGCGCAGCGGCCTGGATGCCCTTCGGATCAACATGAAGGCACTGGATCTGATTTCACCGCCGATAATTTCAGCGGGCGGTCCCTCAGACAATTAGAAATAGGCGGCTATCAATACTTTCATCCGCGATAAATCCCTCAATTTATCTACGGTTTTTACCAGCTTAAACTGATTCAGTTATTATCATGAACTAACCAAAAAATCGTATAAAAATGGTGCGACTCGTGGAGCAAAAAAAACTCCGTCCAATCTGAAATGGCCATTTCTCCCAGTTTGGGATGGATGCCGGTGCGCTGCAATTGTTGTTCATTTAGAGAAATCAGGTTTTCCGCGATTATTTTTCGGGATGCTTTGGTTTTTACAATGATCGCTCGAGCATCCAGGGCCAGCCAGTCTTCAAATCCCGGATCTTCCTCCGCCTTGTACCTGCCGAACGCCGGCCTGGCTTCCTCAAGTATTTTCTTTACCCTGTTGATGAAATTTTCCTGGTACCGGCCCAGGTGCGCCAGGTTTTCGCGGATGGACCATTTATCCGGTATCTGTCTTTTTTCGAGAAAACTTTCCGGATATCCTTCGATCAGAGGATCGATCTGGTCATATTGGCGCCGGAGCCGGTATTTGATGGTTTCATTCATCATGATCGACTAAGCAAAATTTAATTTTGGCCGCTTTTCTCTCCCTCGCGAGGGAGTGCTGTACGACACAATGATGTGACGGTATAAAACCGACAAGAAGTTGTACCCATCAGTTCTTTGACATATTGACGTGTTCCCAGATTTGTTGCTCGGTAACCAATTCCTTTTTAGAAGTTTTTAGCAACCTTGCGTCTGAA
>JBGTFX010000310.1:0-2293 GCA_041747055.1 Balneolaceae bacterium | reverse complement strand
GATGATGACCAACTTGCATTTAAGGAATTGATGAATCGTCATCAGGCAAAAGTGTATTCATACATTTTTAGTATGGTTCATAATCGGGAGGTAACCAATGATATTTTTCAAGAGACATTTACAAAGGTTATTACTAAAATGGACGATACATACAATGAGCAGGGAAAATGGATTGCGTGGGTGATGCGAATTGCACATAATGCAACAATTGATTATATCAGAAAACAAAAACGATTTGTAGACGTTAACAGCTCGTACGATAAAGAATCGAAAACAGATTTTTACGATAGATTACCGGATGATGACGCTGTAGGGCAGCAGGAAAAGCTCGAAATTGATGAATCAACTTCTGAACTTCTCGAACATATTTCTAACCTTCCCGAAGAACAACGAACAGTTGTTATGTTGCGCCATTATTATGAAATGCCTTTTAAGGAGATTGCTGATTTAACAGATGTTTCAATTAATACAGCACTGGGCCGAATGAGGTATGCATTAATTAATCTTCGTAAAATGTTTGATGAAAAACATGATAAAGAACGAAGTAGTGTATGAGTAAAAGAGATACAGATTGTATTAAGTATGTTTTAAATGAGATGGATCCATCTGAACGGATCGAGTTTAAACGCAGAATGGAAGAGGATTCCGATTTATTGATTGAAGTGGAATCAATCCGAAGAATCAAGGAAAGACTTAATGCACTTCCATTGCTGCATCCGCCAAAAGAACTTTCCCACACAATTTATCAGAAATCCGGAGAATATAGAACACTTTCGAAAAAAAGAGGGAGAAACAGAAAGCTGTCTGTCGCTGCTGTAATCCTGATAATGAGTTTATCCGGCAGTATTCTTTTTTTGGGAGATTCGGATGATTTTTCAGAACAGCCAGACCGTACCGCAATTCAAAGTTCATCTCTACAGCAAACCACTATTACCAAAACTAACAACAGAATTCAGCCTTGGGTTGATAATAATGAAATTATTCACTTTACAGGAGATATAACTCAATCTCGTTTTACATTGGATAATACAGCTCTGCAAAATAGTTACCCTAAATTACAGCCTGTAAACAATCCTTCCGTTAAGCAATATTTTCACAGAAATTTGCATCTTACAGGTTCAGGAAATTAATATCAATGATCCGATTAAGTTATTAATATTGAGTAATTTATGGATGTTTAAATAATAGATGTCCACATTGCAATGTGAATAACTTGTTTTGGTAAGGGGAACCTTGAGGCTTATATTCTATACTTAGCTAACTTAAATAAATGCCTCCTAATCAATGGGTAAAGTAATATCTATCGCTAATCAAAAAGGCGGAGTTGGAAAAACAACTACAGCTATTAATTTAGCTGCAAGTTTGGCTGCAATCGAACATCCCACTCTTGTTATTGATATCGATCCTCAAAGCAATACCACCAGTGGATTGGGAATTGAACCAAAAACAGTCTCAAATTCAATTTACGAAGTAATGATTGGAGGTATTGAGATGAAAGATGCAATTCGTGAAACAGAGCTTCCATACCTGGAGCTGGTTCCTGCCCATATCAATTTAGTTGGAGCAGAAATTGAAATGGTAGATCGTAACGAAAGAGAGCGAATTCTATTGAAGGCTGTAGAGCAGGTAAAAGATAAATATGATTTTATTATCATTGATTGTCCACCCTCTCTTGGGTTATTGACAATTAACTCTCTCACTTCATCCGATTCGGTATTAATACCGGTACAGTGCGAATATTTTGCTCTGGAAGGATTAGGACAGCTACTAAATACAATTAAAATTGTACGTCAGCATTTAAATCCTGATTTGGAAATTGAAGGCGTTTTGTTAACGATGTACGACACGCGAACCCGGCTTTCGAATCAGGTAGCGGATGAAGTAAAAAGATATTTTGACGAACGGGTTTTCTCCTCGGTAATTGCCAGAAATATTCGGTTGGCAGAAGCTCCCAGCTTTGGTAAGCCGGCGATTCTATATGATGCGACCAGTGTTGGTGCCAAAAACTATTTAGCCCTGGCACGCGAAATTATCCAAAGAAATAAAAAGATGTTTAAAGACAGCCAAGTTTTAGCTAAATAAGCTCTGTATGACAAAAAAAGTATTAGGAAGAGGTTTAGGGGCATTTTTTCCGGATTATGAAGATGATTCTGATGGAAAAAAATCATCGGAAAAAGTAAAAACGGCTGTACCTATTGAACCGGTTGATAAGGTAAATGTTGTACTTGATATACCGGTTGATCATATAAGGGCAAATCCCCATCAACCCAGAAAAGAGTTTAAAGAAGAAGCA
>JBGTFX010000309.1:0-5794 GCA_041747055.1 Balneolaceae bacterium | reverse complement strand
AAAGTGTTATAATTCTTAATCAGACAGAGTGAGATTCAACGAGTGCCGGATTAGCAGTTGTTTCATGCAAACCTGTGAGGAGGTCAGCGATTTGAAGAAGAAATTAATCTTTGCACTTTTAGTCATAATAACGACGAGTCTTATGGGGTCTTCTTTTGCAGTGGCAAAGATTGGCTTGGAATATTTTTCTCCGCTTTTGCTTGTAGGGATACGTTTTACGATGGCAGGAATAATCATGGCAACGTTTGTCCTTCTACTTAGAAAGAAACACCCAAAAAAGGCATCAGACTGGCTTCGAATGGCAATCGTTGGCGCTGTGCAGACGGCAGGTGTAATGGGGGCAATATTTCTGAGTTTGCGGACGATTACCGCTGGCGAGTCTGCGATTTTGACTTTTACAAACCCGTTGCTGGTGGTTATTTTTGGCACGCTGTTGTTGGGAATACGGTACCGAATCGTTCAGTGGGGAGGCGTGTTGGTCGGTTTTTTTGGCGTGTTCATCACCATGGGGAGCCAGGTGGACTTGGAAGTTGGAACTCTTTTAGCATTTGTCAGTGCAGTTTTTTGGGCAATTGGTACGCTGCTGATTAAGAAATGGGGTTCACGGTTCGACATTTGGGTCTTAACGGCTTATCAAATGCTGTTTGGCGGTTTAATTCTGCTGGCGGGTAGTGTGCTGTTGGAAAATGTACGGCTGGTGCTCAATCCGACATCGGTGTCTATTCTTTTATGGCTTTCCATTCCGGCATCCATCATCCAATTTGCCATCTGGTTTTCTCTGCTGCAAAAAGGAAATCCCGGAAAAGTCAGTGCGTTTTTATTTCTCGCGCCACTCTTCGGCGTACTCTCGGGATGGTTGATTCTGGATGAAAAAATGGGATGGTCACTGGTTGTTGGAGGAGCGTTAATCTTTTCAGGGATTTTTCTAGTCAATTGGCCTGAAAAATCACCGAAACAAGAACCGGCGGTAAGAATCCTCCGTTAAAGAAATATAGAGTGATAGAAAGAATTATAAAAAAAGAAGCATCTGAAATCGTTTTTTTTACATAATCTGAGTACAACAGGCATTAATTTGAAGTGTATGCATTGAAAACTTTAATAAGTCAGTTTGCCCATCAACATTATTTGTCTGAATTGTTAGATATCTTACTTTTTCTTTTTCGAGCTCGATTTATACTAAAGAAAAAAGGAGTGAGAACAATGGTAGTCTCCAGACAAACATCCACAGCTTCAAGTTATTCCGAGCGGGTGAAAGCGTCATTGATTGGCAGTACCGTCGCAGGAGTGTTGTTCGGGATCTTTATGCAGATGATGGGCATGATGCCGGTGCTGGCTTCCATGCTTGGCAGCGAAAGTCTCGTGCTCGCATGGATCATGCATATGATGATCAGTTGGATTTTTGGACTTGGGTATGGGGCAATGACCTTGTTATCTTCCCGCTACTACGTGCTGGGTATTCTTCACGGTGTGATTATTTGGGTGATCGGACCATTACTTGTCATGCCGATGATGATGGGAATGGGACCGATGATTGGAAACATGTTTGCGAGTGAACAGCTGATGAATTTAGTCACTCACTTGGCATTCTCACTCATCCTGGCAGCAGTATTCAGTCTTGTTATTCGTAAACATGCTTAGAAGAGAGGAGAGAGTAAAAAACCTTTCTTACACTACCGGGCAGTTCATGCCTTGATAGGGTGAGAAAGGTTTTTTGAATGATGAGGCCGTTTGCGTCGATAAAGTAAGTTCCCTTACTTTTTTACTGGGTCTTTTTTGAGAAGATAGAGAAAATCCTCATTCCAACAGGATTTTCTTTATCTCATCGGCTTTGATGGAATACCCTAACAGTGTTTTTTTCAATAATCCTTCTTTTTTTAACTTACTCATCAGAAGGGAAATGGTTTCTCGCGAAGACCCGACCATTGTAGCAATGTCTTCATGAGTAATTTTCATCGCAATCGATTGCCATTCTTTTTCTCGTTTCCCGCTTTTTTCACTCATTTTGAGTAACAGAAAAAGCGTGCGGTAGCGTACATCCCCAAGGGCAATCTTTTCACTGAGGTCATAGGTTTCTTTTAGGCGGTTCGATAAGATTTGGATCAGTTTGAGTGAAACGTCTGGCGTTGCTCGAACAAAAGATTCGAATTTCTCTTTATCCATGGTGCACAGATAGCAGTCGGTCATTGCCTCGGCGTAGGTTTGCTGATCCGTCAGCATGAAGGATTCCGTTTCTCCAAAAACATTGCCGTCTACAAGGATGTCAGTAGTGAACTGTTTTCCTTGGGGGGTCATCCGGTACAAGCGGACTTGCCCTTTTTTTAGAAAAAACAAGACATCCAGGGGTTGTTCCGGAATCAAGATTTGCGTTCCTTTCTTCACAGGGGTCATTGTACTGTTGTCATCAATTAATTTCATATCTTCCATGGGCAGTTCTTCAAAAAGATTAACATGCGAAAGGAGCGTCAGTTTATCCATGATTAATATTCCCTCTTTTCTTCTTACTGGAAAGTCGTCGGACAACATATTGTTTACAGTTCCGGGATGCACGAGATGTGAAAAAGCAAAAAGGAAATTGAATGAAATGGATTTCTCTTTTCAAATTTACAACATTTTTGAGCATCGCCGTTTACTTCAGAATGTACCTATTGAGAAAAAAAGACAAGGTTTTCCGCTTTTGAAAATTAGAGATACCTATTACACTTACGGAGAAATAATGGATGCAGAAAATTTAGCAGCCATGTGAACATAGTATTTTAAGTGTATATAAAATGGGACAACATACTGTAAGGGACGTTATATTCATATCAACTGTCGGTTAACTGCTAGAAAGTAACCTGCCTTACAGTTTTCTTTTCATAAATTCAGTATGCTGATGTTTAAACAAACTGTAAACGTTAATCAAAGGAGTGGTTTTAATGTTCGAAGAAATCTTGTCAGAAGAGCAATTCAAAAACGCCATCAGCCAAAAAAATCAGCCGGTCCTTATAAAGTTTTACGCAGACTGGTGTCCGGACTGTAAGCGGATGGATATGTTTATAGGGGAAGTGCTGTCGGAATTCCAAGGAATCTCTTCGTATTCCATCGATAAAGATCAATTTGAAGAACTTGCGAATAAACAAGATGTGATGGGCATACCGAGCCTTCTTGTTTTTCAAAACAATCGTAAGCTAGGGCATCTTCACAGCGCCAATGCGAAAACCCCTGATCAAACAAAGGAGTTTCTCCAACAGTTTTTTTCTTAAGAGGAACGGAAGGTTCAGTTTACGAAGCAACTGCTTATTTCTTGCTTAAAGAAGGGGCAACTTGACATCCGCTAAAACAGAATAGACCTATGGAATTGCACCGCCATCGCTATACGTAACTAATGATGGCGGTGCAATTTTTTTACTACATAGAGTTAAGTACCTGACGTTTGACCCTGTACCATAGTACGTGGTTTATACTTTTATTGAGGTGAAAAAATTGAGCTATCAAATCAGTGAACTGGCTGAACAGTGCAGGGTCAACAAGGAAACGATCCGGTATTATGAACAAAAAGGGCTTTTGAGAGAACCTGTCCGAAACAGTGCGGGTTATCGGCTGTACTCAGAGGAAACGATCAAACGGGTTGGATTTATCCGGCGTTTACAGGAACTGGGGTTTTCGTTGAATGAAATTTACAAATTGCTCGGTGTCGTGGACCAGGACACTGTGCGCTGTGAAGATATGTTCGGTTTTGTGTCCAGAAAAGAATTAGAAGTTCAAAAAAAAATTGCCGATTTGAAGCGTTTGGAGCAGATGCTGAGCGAGTTGAAAGACCGGTGTCCGGATGAGAAAGGCCTTCATGGATGCCCAATTATTGACGTATTAATGGAGGAGGAGCAGACATGAAAAAATACCAAATGGAAATTCAGGGAATGACCTGTACGGGATGCGAAGAGCATATTGCAGACGCACTTAAAGGGATAGGCGCAAAAGAGATCCAAGCCGATTTCCGAAAAGGGGAAGTTGTCTTTGAGCTGCCGCCAAATACAGCAATTGCTTCGGCGAAAAGCGCCATCGCTGAAGCAAAGTACCAGCCGGGAGAAACAGAAGAAATCCTATCGCAGCAAGCGATACAATCAGATAATGAAGGTGAATTTGACTATATCGTCATCGGTTCTGGCGGCGCTGCTTTTTCTTCTGCCATCGAAGCTGTGAAGCACGGAGCGAAAGTGGCGATGATTGAACGGGGAACAGTAGGCGGCACCTGTGTGAATATTGGCTGCGTTCCTTCGAAAACACTGCTGCGTGCAGGAGAAATCAACCACTTGGCTGGCAATAACCAGTTTGTCGGACTGCGCACCACATCGGATAAAGTGGATATGGGAGGGCTCATCGATCAGAAAAACGAATTGGTGGCCAATCTGCGGAACAAGAAATACATCGATTTGATTGATGACTATGGTTTCCAATTGATCAAAGGTGAAGCGAAATTTGTGAATGAGAACACGGTTGAAGTGGATGGATTGAAATTATCGGCCAGCCGGGTCCTCATTGCAACAGGGGCTGCCCCAGCTTTGCCAGCCATTCCCGGACTGGAAACAGTTGATTACTTGACCAGTACGACTTTGCTCGAGCTGAAGCAAGTTCCAAAAAGCCTGACGGTCATCGGTTCGGGTTATATCGGTGTGGAACTGGGCCAGCTGTTCCACCACCTCGGGTCGGAAGTCACGCTGATTCAAAGAAGTTCCCGGCTGTTCAAGGAATATGATCCAGAAATATCGGAAGCCCTCACGAAATCGTTGACCGAACAAGGGGTGCAATTGGTCACCGGTATCACCTATGAGCGAATTGAACAGGATGGCGACTTAAAACAAGTCCATATTAAAGAGAATGGCATCAAACGAGTCATTGAATCCGAGGAACTCCTGATTGCAACGGGTCGAACACCTAACACAGGAAGCCTGGATCTTCGGGCTGCCGGCGTTGAAACAGGGCGACTTGGGGAAATTCGGGTTGATGAATATGCCAGGACCACCAATGAACGGATTTACGCAGCGGGCGACGTGACGCTGGGACCCCAATTTGTTTACGTAGCGGCTTATCAAGGGCGTGTGGCTGCAGGGAACGCGGTGGGTGGTAGGAATGAAAAAGTGGATTTAACCACTGTGCCGGGCGTTACCTTTTCGGCACCCGCGGTTGCCACGGTCGGCTTGACGGAACAACAGGCAACAGAAAAGGGCTTCGATGTTATCACTTCTGTTTTGCCATTGGAGGCAGTTCCAAGAGCTCAGGTGAACCATGAAACGACTGGGGTGTTCAAACTGGTGGCGGATGCAAAGACGCGCAAGCTGCTCGGTGGACACATCGTGGCCGACAATGCGGGTGATATTATTTATGCCGTGACGCTTGCTGTGAAGTTTGGTTTGACCATCGAAAATCTGAGTGAGACGCTTACGCCGTATTTGACAATGGCGGAAGGGGTAAAACTGGCTGCACTGACGTTTGACAAGGATGTTTCTCAGTTATCCTGCTGTGCAGGGTGACATGGAAGCAAAGATAAATAAGTATTAACTACGCAAAAAGGAGATGTATACGATGGAGAAAAACTTCGACTTAATCGTAATTGGAACAGGTTCAGGCGGGTCAGCCGCAGCGATGAAATGCAAAAAAGCCGGATGGAAAGTAGCAATCATCGATTCAAGACCATTTGGTGGGACTTGTGCTCTCCGGGGATGTGATCCGAAAAAGTTGCTCGTCGGCGCCGCAGATATGATTGAAAGTACTAGGAGAATGAAAGGCAAAGGAATCACCTCTACTTCCACGATCGACT
>JBGTFX010000308.1:0-2698 GCA_041747055.1 Balneolaceae bacterium | reverse complement strand
GAAGGAAATGTATTAGGATGGAATAAAGAAGCGGCAATCATCTTCCAAAAAAATGAAGCAGAGACTTTGGGATCCAGTATTTACCAGTTTTTTAACCGACCGGAAAATGAAAAATTGAATGCTTTACTAAAAACAAGTCATAAAGAAGAAGACACAACAGAAACAAAAAAAGCCATTGATTTGGTGAGGGATACAGACAGCGGATCCAATCAAATTTTAAATTTAACTGCCGCTCCTTTTATGACATCTGTTGGCCACAAAAGTATTTTTATACTTGCAATAAAAGATATTACAGAAAAAGTAAGGGAAAGAAGAAAGCTGAAAGAAATCCAGAAAAACTACACTCTTGAGCTGAAAGAAAAAATTCAAAAGCGTACAATTGAACTTAAAAACGCAAATACTTCTTTGCATCATAAGGTAAATGAACTGGTTAGCATAAATAAAGAACTGGATAAATTTGCTTATGTGGCAAGTCATGACCTGCAAGAGCCACTGCGAAAGATAATTATGTTTGCTGATCGAATATCTGAAAAAGAGAACAATGCATTATCTGATAATGGGAAAAGATATTTGGGCCTTATGCAGGAATCTACAACCAGAATGAGAATACTCATTGAGGATTTACTTTCTTTTTCCCGTTTAAATACCAGCGAAAGAAAGTTCGAAAGAACAGATCTTCATAGCATTATTAATGAAGTGATAGACTCTTTTAAAGAAGTTATTAACGATAAGAATGCTGAAATTAATGTGGATGTTCTATGTGAAGCAGATATTATAGTTTTTCAGTTTCGTCAGCTAATTCACAATTTAATTGGAAATGCACTTAAATTTTCAAAGCCCGATAAAGCACCTATTGTAAGCATCAAGTGCAGAATGAAAAAAGGAGATGAATTAAATATCTCAAATGTATTACCCGATACTGTTTACTGTCATCTGTCAGTTACAGATAATGGAATAGGATTTGAAGCTAAATACAAAGAACGAATTTTTGAGGTATTTCAGCGATTACACAAAAAAGAGGATTATCCCGGAACAGGTATTGGTTTAGCTACTGTTCAAAAAGTAGTAGAAAACCATCAAGGTGTTATTACTGCTGAAAGTGAACTGGATGCAGGGACAACCTTTGATATTTATTTGCCTGTAAAGAACATGAGACACCCTATTCGTCAAGAGGGTAAAAAATAGACAGTTGATAAAAAAGTAGAGTAGTCGTTAATTGCATAAAAAAAAGATGTGTGGACGATACGTATTTAAGACAACACTTCAGGATCTTCAACAAAATTATGAGGCTGTTCCCGATGGAGTGTTTACCGTGGAGCCGAATTATAACGTAGCTCCTTCACATCACATGCCGGTGGTTTTGCAGAAGGAGGGAACCCGCACAATCGAGATGTACCGGTGGGGACTTATTCCATTTTGGGCTGATAGCATTAACACCGGCTATTCGATGATTAATGCTCGAGCTGAATCGCTGACAACGAAAAAATCATTCAGCAGGCCGTTTGCATCCCAAAGATGTATTGTTCCCGCGAATGGATTTTATGAGTGGAAAAAGTCGGGGAGTTCAAAAGTACCTCATTATATAACAAGCAAACAATCACGAATCTTTCATTTTGCCGGTTTGTATGAGAAGTGGAAAGACGAAAGCGATCAAACCGTAAACAGCTATACTATTATCACGACGGCGGCAAATAAACCGATGAGCGAGCTTCACGACCGGATGCCGGCAATGCTGCTTCCGGATGAGTTTGACTCGTGGCTTGATCCCACCAATACAGACACCAATTCTCTCCAGGATCTCCTCCGTCCGTGGCCGGATGATGATATTCAATTCTACAGAGTTTCACAGGAGGTAAATAATGTTCGAAATTCAGGTGAGCACCTAATCGAGCCATATCAGGATTTGTTAACGTGATGATTTGGCGTTGATTAGGGGCATAAGTGGATGCTTGGGCCATCCGGGGTGACATCCGGTTTCCAGCCCATAGGGAGACACGCGAAGTCTTTTGAGACTTCGCGTGTCTTTTATAACTTGTAATCAGGTTCAAATCAAAAAAGCCGGTAGAGAGTTAACGCTTCTTCTTCGGGGCCCGGGATCTTGTTTGAAAAAGATATTAGAAAAGCTTTCTTCAAATAATGAAAGTTTAGTTATACTATCATTAGAAAAGGCAGCCTGACTATCTCTTCCTACATCGCATAAAAACAAATCTATAAAACCTCTGTAAAACCACTTATCGCATTGAGTAAACGGGCAAAACATATCTGGGAAATTGTACTGTGGACTACGCTTTATACAGTAATGGTTGCAGCACCACTTTTTCTGGCGCTTGTGGGGCACACGGAAGAATATCGAGGTTTCTGGATCGAGTTTGGCGTTGCACTGGGATTTATCGCCATCGCCTTATTGGGGTTACAGTTTGTACTGACAGCCCGGTTCAAAAATATTGCCGTTTCATTCGGCACAGATTCCCTCCTCAATTTTCACCGTCAGGCAGGGTATGTGGCTTATGCTTTTGTGCTGGGTCATGTGATTGTATTGATTTCTGCGAACATCGATTATTTGTCGTTTTTTGATCCGCGGGTAAATGTAGCCCGTTCCGGAGCACTGTCGCTGGTTCTTGTTTTAATTACGCTTCTTGTGATTCTCACTATCTGGAGGAAAGAGTATAAGATTGCCTATGAGTGGTGGCGATTATCA
>JBGTFX010000307.1:0-2608 GCA_041747055.1 Balneolaceae bacterium | reverse complement strand
TGGATTACCCCTTTGAATCCCGGGCCGATCCCCCAGAAACCATTATTCAGGGGTCTCTTTTTTAAACTCGGATAAAATAGACTCTGGATAAGCAGAAACGCTATATTTACTGAACACCTGAAACGTTTAGGACACTATTGGAAAAATATTTCTAATCAACTGTTAGGTCAAGCAAATCGAATTATTCATAATATTGTCTCCTACAATGCTCATTCATTGCAAGCTATATATTCTTTAATACCACAAAAGAAATTTGCGAATTTAAAAACAAAGAAATTAAATGAAATTCAAAAGATACTTTTAAATAATCCCCGAGAATCAGCACGAACTTTATTATCCATTTTAAAAAGCAATAATCTAATGAAAGCTGAGCTCTCAGTTTATGACAAACTCTATGATAAAGACCCCAGTCTTAATTATTTAGAACATCCCTTACATAAGATTGTTAAACTTGTTTTGAATACTTACTGGTTTGATTTTTTAGAGAAAGAAATCAATATCAATATTGAAAACTGCAAAGAAAAAGTATTAATAGATTATGAATCCTTTCTCGCTTCACTTGTTCATGTGGTTGAGAATACACTTAAATATTCACTACCAAAAACAGATCTTAACATTAGAATTAAAACAAATAAGTCTAATATCACCTTAACTTTTGATATGATTAGTTTGAAAATTTCACAAACCGATTTAAACAATATGTATGACGAAGGTTATTCCGGTGAGCTTCCAAGAAGATTAAATAAAAATGGCAAAGGAATTGGAATGTATATGGTTAAGAGATTAGCAGATATTAGTAATTTTGGTATAAATGTAGTAGCAAATTTTGACGAAAATAAGTCTATATCTGAAAAGGGAATTTTGTACGAAAATAACCTTTTTATATTCGAACTTCCCATTTTGGAATAATGAAAACTGATAATCTTTACCCCACTATAGTTTCACTAAATTAAGAAAAATATAAACTCAATCTTAGCATGGAGTACAGTTGTCAAAATAGTACTGATATTACCTTATCGATTTCGGGGATCTTTTCTAATACGCATTTCAAAAGGGTACTTGAAAACGGTTACAGTTCCTATATTGATAATAAAATAGAAAAACTTCAGGGTGCTTTGCCATTTGGGGAGGGGGAAAGCCGGAAGAAAATTCTCGATATCATGTATTCCTATCTGTTAAAAGAGTACCGCTGCGAATACATCTATAAAAATTTCATCACTCAAAAAATCTTATTAGGCAGGCACAGCCTAAATACATCTACATTAATCAATGAATTCAGAGTGGGATCCTCCGTTGCGGATGTTGTTTTAATCAATGGAAAATCCACAGCGTATGAAATTAAAACGGAACTGGACAATCCTGACCGTCTACAAGACCAGCTTTTAGATTATCAAAAAGCTTTTACGGAAATTTATTTGGTTGTTCATCAGTCCAAGGTTGATATGTATATGGAAAAATTATCAGGATCACATATTGGCCTCATTGCGCTCAACAACCGTAATCAGCTTTCTATACGGAAAAAAGCGATTTTAAACACTAAATACTTAAATATAACAACTATGTTTAAATCGCTACGAAAGGGGGAATATTCCAATATTATTAAGAAAGCTTATGGGTATGTACCGGATGTGCCAAACATGTTTTACTTTAAAGCGTGTTTGAAGATGGCCAAAAAAATGGATGCTTATGAATTCAACAAAATGATGGGAGAAGAGCTAAAAAAACGAAAACCAAAAGAGAAAGAAATAGTAAGCTCAAATTCGATTCCAGATTATTTACGAAATATTTGTTTATCTCTTGATCCTAATCAAAAAGAGTATGAGCGCCTGTTTAACTATCTTAACCAAACAATCCATTAAATGTATTTACCGTACCTGAGGGGAAAACAATTCGAGTTAATAGCATTGCGCGAACTGGCTGAATCTATAGGGGAAACAGGGGTTATACATCCGATCATTGAACCTGTTAAGGAGTCTACATCAACCCTCCGACTCACTTTTGAACAATTAAAAGAGCATGATGTAGCTTTCACAATGCTTATTAACCCAGCGGTAGGTGAATTTACGGAGGAAATTCAACTTGTTACGAATTTCATAAATGAACATGTTGGGGAATACGATCATTTTTATGTCGGGGTTCTTCTTCAACAAAACACAGATTTAGACCTCATTCAGACGCAGCTTAATAATTTAGAAAACGATTATTCTGTCAATTTAATCCATAAAGGAAGATTTCCGGATATGAACAGGCTACAGAATTTTGTGCAAGGTCAATCGATTGGATATAACCTGTTTAGAGATCCAACTGTGATTCGCAGATACAGACGATTATTTGATAATAGAACAAAAATTATTTTAAGCGACCCATTTAATACGCAACAAACCAATGCTGAATACGCGAATAATACGGATGAATTTTTTTCTGATGAACATAACTTTTATGAAGAAGACGGGTTTGCGGGTTTTTCTGACTACGTGACGATTGGAGAGGATTATTCAGATGGCGGTTTTGCTCCCTATGCGGTTGCTATTCATTTGACTTATGAAAAAGATAATGAGCAAATCTGGATTCGTCATTTTGTATCAGATACCAATGATGACTATACAGA
>JBGTFX010000306.1:0-4411 GCA_041747055.1 Balneolaceae bacterium | reverse complement strand
GTATAGGTTCCTTCGAGATAGACATTACCCACGAGAGCAGGACCGCCGTGACCGGGACCTGAGATATAGAACATATTTAAGTCATACTTTTTAATAACTCGGTTCAAATGTACATAGATGAAATTTTGCCCTGGAGTCGTACCCCAATGCCCGACTACGATCGGCTTCACATCAGACAATAATAGCTGCCGCTTTAACAGGGGATTATCATAGAGATAAATTTGACCGACTGACAGATAGTTAGCAGCCCTCCAATATGCATCCATCTTATGGAGCTGTTCTGGTGAAAGAGTATTTGTTTTCATAGTCCTACTTCCTTTGTTCCAGGACGAAGAAGGCGACTGACCGTTTTAGCTATCATCCATTCTTCGTCTGTGCGAATGATGCGAACTGCAACGCGACTCGCGTCCAAAGAAATCACACCTTCATTCTCCTTGTTTTTCTTTTCCTCAAGTTCGATTCCAAGAAATTCTAGCCCATCGCAAATCCTAGCCCGGACAATAGGAGCTTTCTCTCCGATACCCCCAGCAAAGACTAATGTATCTAAACCACCCAACGCTGCGGCAAAGGAACCTATCCATTTTTTAACCTGGTAACAGAATAGTGCAATTGCTTCGGCAGCCCTTTTATCTTGTCCTTCGGCTGTAAGTAAGTCCTCCATATCCGAACTGGTCTCCGATATTCCGAGTAGTCCAGACTTGAAATTGACCAACTCATTAAAACGTTTTGCATCGAATCCCTCCGTACGAGACAAATACCAGATCAGTCCAGGATCGAGATCGCCTGAACGGGTGCTCATAGGTATTCCGGAAGTTGGGGTGAGGCTCATGCTTGTGTCTATGGATTTACCCTCTCGTACAGCTGCTAGACTTGCTCCATTTCCAAGGTGGGCTAGAATGACTCGACCTTGCGCCGCTTCTAATCCTGCAAGACGCCCTAATTGTCCAACTAGAAACTCGTAAGACAAACCATGAAATCCATACCGCCTCACTCCTTGCGTTTCAAAGTGTCGCGGAATCGGCAAAACTTTAGCCACACGAGGCAGATCATGATGAAAGGCTGTATCAAAACAAGCCCATTGAGGTAAATTAGGAAACTTACAATGAAATGCCTCAACAAGATGAATCTCCTGTGGCATATGTTCAGGATCGAAAGATTCAATTTTGTGCAAATCCTCAATCATTTTTTTAGTGATTTTCTCCGGTTTCCAATATTTTGGACCGCCATGCACCACACGATGTCCTATTGCAATCAATGCTTTATGGTGACTGCGTTGTTCGATCCAATCCATTAACGAGCCGACTGCTGTTGCATGATCTTTCACTGTTATCGGTTTTGAGAAATTATCCTCTTGGTCTACACCCTTTACTTGTAAAGTGGTATCAGACAATCCAATCCGCTCAATGCTTCCTTTTAAAATCTTTTGAAACGAGTGGATGTCTTCAAACAGCGCGAATTTGATGCTTGAGGACCCTCCATTGATTGTTAAGATACATGGTTTAGTGGGTTTCATGAATAGCTCCTTCGTAATGATGCAATCCGAACGAAGCTAATTTTGTACAGGTAGATTTATAATCTGTGTGAAGAATACTCTGAATACCCAAACTCTCTGCGATCTGAACAAACATAGAGGTATTTTCGATATAGATTACGTGTTGTGGCTTTACTTGGGCGATATCCAAAGCAAGTCGAAAAATTTCCGCATCGGGCTTGCGGATATGCACGAAGCAAGAGGAAATAAAAAAATCCACAAAGCGAGTTAGCTTGAATTTTCGAATGCGATACAGATTCAGTTCACGTGCTTCGTTACTAACTACAACGATTTTCAATCCATGTAGAACCTTGAGTTTAGCTATCATCTCGATCATTTCAGAGTAAGGCTTTGATTGCGCAAACATAAAATTCTTAAATTGAGCCTGCGTGAAGGGTTGCTTTTGATAGAAGATCACTAGATTTAAATATTCTTCTAGAGTGATTGTTCCTTTCTCATAGATTTCAAAAATCAAGTGATGCCGATCTTCTATATCGGAAAACTTCAACTTGAAGTGTATTGCTGCTCGTTTGCGAGCATGGTGGTTCCAGCCGTCAGTGAGTAGAACGCCACCGATATCTAGAAATAAGTGTGTGATTGCCACTTTTTTTGCCATTTTCTTGAAATATACTCACTCGAAGGAGACTCTCCTCTAAGAGTTGTATCTAAAAAATGAGATAAAATATCAACAAAAAATAAAAAATCCGTCTGTATTATCCACACTCTAGTGGAGAGTCGTGAAAAATCCTGCGTAAGGGTGAGGCATCATTATTATTTGGTTAAAAACATTTGGATGAGAAGGGTATAGCATCACTTTCTAGCTCTTGTGCCCAGGAGGGGATAGAGGAGTTTGAGGAGTATGAGGATCTTATTTGCATATTTTACAAAGCATTGGAAGCACATACATTCCACTACGATTTGATCGGCTATTTTGTGCTGACAACCCATAGTATCTATTATTACCTTACCTTCCAAATCCAATAATTTAAGAAGTTCGGGAATAGCCGTTACCTCATTTGACTTTTCATTTGCTTTTACTTGGCCTAACAATAGCTGAAATGTGGAAGACCATGCAGAGACACCATATGAAGGGCTTTAATTCCCGTCCTTGCCGTTCCACGACTCGTTTTCCCATCTATAGCAATCGATTCACTTTGATCGGGTTCGATATAGATAGTTTTGATCCGGCTTCTTTGATAAATTCGCCAAATGCCAAATGCAACTCCTGTGGATCCATTAAAACCAATAACCACCAAATAGTAAGGTAAGAAGGAGCTTTCTTTGAACCAATCGATTTTCGCCTCAGTATAGTTGACAATAGCTTCAATATTATTTGCTCCACTGATCATTGCGCAGACAATCAAGATAATAAAGATGTTCAAAGCAATATTT
Source organism: Balneolaceae bacterium (assembly GCA_041747055.1). Classification (GTDB taxonomy): domain Bacteria; phylum Bacteroidota; class Rhodothermia; order Balneolales; family Balneolaceae; genus SW132. The sequence continues at coordinate 1,488 of JBGTFX010000306.1, read as the reverse complement.
TTGATTATCTTGCACTCTCAGGTCCTTAATTTTGGAAAAATGGACCCATATTGTACTTTCAAATAGCTTTTTTTCGTCTATTTTTTCTATATTAAATTTTGATTTTTTATGCATAATTCCCTCACAATTTAACGATTACATAACAACCAAAGGAGTTCTGATATGTCAAGCGTAATGTCAACTTTAAGGGATGGTTCCCAAGTTCTTAAGGTAACCGTAGACGCAGTAATGTCAAATCTCATGGGTGCTCGTGAAGACAATATGATAGCTGTAGTTGATCTGGTAGAAAGATGCAGAGATGATAGCTTCAGCTTTTTTGCAAATCCATTTTGCGACTCCAGACTCATTTTGAGAAAATACGAATTGATTAATGAAAGAGGAGAAGTGCACGATGAAGTGAAAAAGGTCGTCTTGAATGCCGTTCAAGGAGAAGATCTATCTCTAAAGCTTGTGAGCCCTCTTTTTCAGGAGGCAAGAGAAGTAACCGTAGTAAAAAAAACGGAGTTGAGCCTCCAGGAGATACTTGCGAGGACTTCGAGGGATTAGTTTGATACGCTATATAATGGGATAAAAGATCAACAAAAAATGAAGAAGGGGAGCACAAAGCAGGACAAAACCCCAATTTTACTTAATTTCACCCAAATAGAGTACATCGATCAAAACCAAGAACAGAAGACAAAGAAAAGACAAGGCAGGAAATCTGCTGACTTATGACTTATTCAATTCACGTTTCACATTATTTTTTAATTAAGGAGTAAAAAGATATATGTTTGATTTTGAAGGAAAATAAAGGTGAAGAATATTTAATCGCTTAAACACATCTTAAAAAGACAGACAGAAAAATCAGAAATAGGTTTTTAAATTTTTAATTTAACGTCTGATAATGTATCTTATGTTAAATTGTAAAAGTTTTTAAGAAATTCACTAAATTGACTTGATAAAAAAAACACCTTGCCAGTATCATGTTTCTCAAAAAAAACAAGGAAAATATAGTGGTGCCTATTTCAAATATAAATGTTTTTATCCAAGCTATTTATCATACTACTTTTGATCTAGACAGAAGTTTGAAGATTCGATACGATAACAATCCAAATTTTCTCTATCCACTTACAGGCGGAATGCCTATTACTTCCTTTATAAGCGCAATTTCTTCACCTTTTTCTAAATTTGGAACTTACTCAAGAATTGGCGACCCCACTTTCATTTCTATTAAAAAATTTTTAGGAATAAAAATACCTAAAAATAATTACTTATTACTTACAACTATAAAAATAGCTTTATTAGTAACTTTTATTTTAAATAATGTTTATTTTTACACAATGGTTGCAGAACTTGCTCTCATTATTTTGGGTAGGATTACTCCAACTAACCATTTATTCTTCTTACATAACTACGTATCTGGAAAAATATTAGCTATTCATGATCATACTTTTGAATACAATCAAAAGATAAACTCATTATTTGCAAAGATTTTTTAAAATTTCCTAC
>JBGTFX010000305.1:0-3440 GCA_041747055.1 Balneolaceae bacterium | reverse complement strand
GCGAAATTTCTGGCTTCTTGTTGGCACATTGGTTTCTATATAAACGACGGTAGGCGTTACAATTTTCGCAATAGACCGGAATACAAATCGATCATCAATCTTTTCAAGTTCTTCGCTGGTCCAGATCGGCACATCACTTCTATTTACTTCCGTATACCTAACTTCGGCCAGATCAAAAGAGATTGATCCCTGACGAATTAGTGAAATTATAATTCCAATTAATACCCCTATCAAAAGAAGTAAAACACCCGATAATAATTTATCTCTTACTTTCATGGCCGTTCATCAAAAGCTGCTCAAAAATTTTGTCAGATTTTCGGGGTTTTATTCCCTCAATATGAAATTTAAAATATTTATCCAGATAAAAAATCAAATCTTTTAGTTCATTTTCTCTAAAATCGATTTCAAATATGGTAGATTTCATAGAATGCAGCGATTCACTAACAAAGGCAAATTGATTTGGAGTCAATTTTATGCTCTGATCATCCAACGCCTCACTTGATAATGTACCCGACTCTATATTAATGTAACCGTTATTTTCGTCAACTTGTTCCACAATAAATTGCAAACCTATACCAATAAGTTGAGCTAGTCGAATTTGGATATAAGGAAATATTTTTCGGGATATAGTTTGCTGTTTTTCTATCCATGGTAAGAATTTCAGTAGAAAATCAAAGACCGGATTATTCTGCTCATTTTGATGAATTAGTTGCTCCGTTAATTCCATTGTGGTAACCACCAAAGCCATTTTTTCCAGATCAACTCGAAGGCTATCCAGCTTTTTTAAGTATGATACATCCGACAATGTTTGAACAGAGCGGGTTGATTTATTATAAAAAACAGCTTCAATTATCTGACCCGGCACTAAAAATGAAGCAAACTTACTTTTAGGTTTGCGTGCTCCCTTTGCAATCACCGCAATTTTACCATGAGATTTAGTGAAAATCGTAGCTATAATGCTCGACTCCTTAAAGTCGATGGTACGAAGTACTATAGCAGGTGATTTTTCAATCAAATTTGTGCCGTTTAGGAGTTGATTAAAACCTAAATTGTTAATTAATCAGTAATAATATGCTTGTCTTCCAAGTACTGAACCATCGCCGGTAAAAATGTCAGCGCTGTTAAAAGTGTCATACCTATTCCTATAACAGCCATCACTCCAATTGATTGCAACCCCGGATGAGTTGTAAACAACAAACCTGCAAAACCCAACATTGTAGTAAGCGAACCAATGGTAATGTGCTGACCGGTACTCGATAGTACATCCCACATACTTTTTCTGCCCTCATCTCTATATCTATGAGCTAAATGCACGCCGTTATCACATCCAATTCCAAGTATTGCGGGGAGAACTACCAAGTTATAGAAGTTGAATTTGAGCCCAAAAACCATCATCACTCCAAATAAAAACAACAGGCCTATAATAAGAGGAATAAGTGCAATTATTGCCCATTTAGGAGATTGAAATGAGAATAGGATAAAAATAAAAACTAAGAGAAAAGTCGAGACAACCATATAAGGACTTTCTGTTCTCATCAAATCAAGCATAGAAGCGGCTACAATAGACGTACTTCCGGCGTGATATGTTTTCCCGCTTTCGAGTGTGATTTCTGATATTTCATTCTTAAAAGCAATGGAATTAAGTCCGTCCGATAATCCTACACTTGGATAAACAATTACAAAACGGCCGATATCTCCATTTCGGGTTATAAATCGATTCTTAAGAAAATCCGGAATTTGATCTTCGGTTAATGCTTCCCTGGTTTGAGATGCTCTTCGCAGCAAATCCAAATCTTCATCATCCTGACCCACTATAAAAGAATTTTGCAGCAGACGCCGGATATTTGAAATCTTTTCAAGCTTTTCATTTTTCATCTCTTCGAAGGGAGGAAAACGTTCCTGAAGTGCTTCTACTTCCAAAATCATCGTTTCAAGATTTGACTGTTTTCGCTCCCTCAGAACTTCCAGAATCTCAAAAACATCTTCATCAGAATCCGCAATGATAAACGCCGGATTCCTTCTGTTTGTCTCATCTACACCACTGGTAAATTCTCTGAATTCCCGGTATTCAGGAAATTCAGGCTCTAATTTGCCAAATTCATACTCGAATTTCAGGTTACCTGAAAATGCTACCACTATTACCGAGATGAAAATTCCCAAAAAGACGATAGTCCGAGCCATGGGAAATCGTCTGATCAATGGCTTTTGTTTCACTTTCTCTGATCTTGGCAACAGTAAAATCCAATTCCACTTCTCGAAAATCACTAAAATTGCAGGCAGTACAAAAAGCATACAAAACAGTGCAAATATAATACCTGTACCGGCAATAAATCCAAATTCTGAAAATCCCCTGAAGTCTGCATACATCAACACAAAGAGTGCAAATGCGGTAGTAAGAGCACTTACAATAATCGCTGACCCTGTTTTTTCGTAGCCCTGAATCAGGCTGTCTGCAACAGAAATCCCATCTGCACGTAACTCTATATAACGGGCGTAGTAGTGAATGCCGTAATCAATACCGAGTCCAAATAGAATTACAAATAGGACGGATGTCATGGTATTCAATACGCCTAATTGCGCATATGTAATACCAAACGTCCACATCAAACTTATTATCAGTGGAATTCCAATAATGAGAACCGGAACGGGAGCCCGTATCAAATGAGAAGCAAACGAATGAGTTTGCAGGGCGCGATCACTCCTCCGGTAATGAATATATTTTTTAGTGGAAAAGTAGAGTAGTACAAGAAAAATTACGCTCGAAAATCCAAGAGCAAAGCTATTCATCACATCACTCATAATGGAGTCAAGCTCATTTAGGTGGCGCTTTAAACGACCTCCAAATTGAACTTCCATTTCCGGATGAAATGATTGGGGATTTAGTGATTCAACCAATTCGCCAAATTCCTCAAACATATCTTCAAGATACCGGGTATCACTTCTCGATCCTGACGGGAAAAGAGTAACAATTACCAGAGTACTATCTTCATTTACAGGGTATTCTGAGGGTACCAAAATATCATAACTTTCTCTAAATCGGCTCAGATCATCCTCTTCAGTTTCCAGCTCTTCGTCTTCGTCATCGAAATCATCACCAAAATCGATAAAAAATGGATTTGCTTCATCTCTGGCCTGATCAATCTCGGACCGCAAATACTCGGTAATATCTTCCAGCTCTTCCATTGTAGCCAAATAGAGAGCATTATCTTTTAAGAACTCAGTGTCTCGTTGAAATTCTGCACGATTAAAAAATGGAGAATTGTATCGATTGTAATGGAGCTCAATACTTTTTTCGACGATCAATTGGGCAAATTCTACATTCGCTTCAAAACTTGGTGATTTGATTGCCACTTCCATCTCCGTTTCCCCGCCTGAGATTTCCTGAAGTTTTTCAAGAGCTTGAACATTTGGATTAGATGATGGAAGCAGATTGGCTAAAT